>NZ_CP047393.1:917744-1223659 GCF_009858175.1 Pontibacillus sp. HMF3514 | reverse complement strand
ATCGTTCAACGTGGCTACTGTAACCAGATCAAGATAAAACGGTCTTCCTTTACTTATATAAGCTTCGTGCTCCTCAATCGTTTGATTCCAGTTGATCTCACCTTCTCCATTCAGTTCATGAGTCATCTTTTCATTTATATACAGACCATTCTCAAAGTAATCCTGAAGAAGAAAATCAGCTGTGGTGAGAAAATTAAAATCCTTTTCAGCTGTCATATCTCCTAGTGTCTCTACTTCATGTTCATCTAAATTTTCACGCTTAGCATATTCCATGAAGAGATTGATCAATAATTCCATATAATAAGGATCTTGAGTCGCTTTGTATTTTGGAAAGAAAAAGACAAAGCGCTGACCCCATTCCATAAACCCTACATAGGAAAAGCTGTACACAGCATCTCTCTTCCACTCCAACATTCCCTTGCGCTGCATATCAAGTATAAAAGAACCCCACTCCTGATCATTCAGGTTTAAGTTCCTTTTGAGTTCCAATTCCGTATATGGCTGAAGTTCTTTTAGAAAAATCACCATATTATCCCTGCTCTAGTAAAAAGTTTGTGAATTCCTCTGTAAATACATTGTTACCTTCAACATATTCATTCATGATATGTGAAAAGGAACGATACTTAAACAGCTTTGTTTTATCGGTCTTAAGAATATCCTCAGCCAAATACATTAGCAGCTTGTTTTGGAAAACTCTTTGGAAATGTCTCTCTGAACCTTCTAGATCCGTCTTCTTAATAAAGAATGGGCCTACTAGCTTGTCATCTTTCATATTACGTACGTTATTTAAAAGGTAATCATTTAAGGTTCTTCGAAAATGATTCCAATTTAACGTTCCAATCCCATTAACCGTAATGTCTATCTCATCAATTTTCTCCTCACTAGAATTAATACCAATGTATTCAAAGTCAAAGCGCCTCTTAAAGGCACTATCCAATGGAAAAACGCCTTGATCTGAGGTGTTCATAGTTGCCCATATATAGAGGTTTGATGGTAAGCGTAATTCATAGTTTTGTAATGCAGTCCCTGTCTCTTGTTCAATATAATCTTTTACTTCCTCAGATGCCACAATACTGTATTCACTTCTTCCTTCCTCATTGCGGTCTAGTAATTGGAATATGTCACCAAAAACTGCAGCAGTATTCGCACGGTTAATCTCTTCAACCACTAATACAAAATTTTGAGCTTTTGCATTCATTGCTTTGGTTAACATACGGAGTAAAGGACCTGGCACAAGTTCATAGGTAATCGTGCTTTTATCACCTTTTTGGGGACGTGGTTTATATGCACCGACGAACTGACCATAAGAGAAATTTGGATGGAACGTGACACGCTCATAATTCGTTCCAAAATAATCAAAGCGTTGTTGATCTATTTCATAGCTTTTTCCTGTGCCTGGTGCACCAAATACGATCCAGTTATGAGGAAGTGAGTCTTGCTTTGGATCTCTCTGAGGTACTGTATAGCCTTCTGGTTTTTCTCTTATTTCTTGTGGTGAACTATCAATGCTTTTAACCTTATTAAAGAGAGCATTAAATAAGGCATGATAAGTATTTTCTGACAAATTCTGAAGTTGATATTGGTCGTTGCTCTCTAAAAGATCATAAGTCTCTTTATCTATTTGTTCTAATGTACTTAGGTTTACTCCATATTTCGTTTCATATATCTTTTGTAGAACTAGATGACCATCTTTCACCTCGATAACTTCAAATACAAAACGAATTTCACCGATAGGTTTGTTTAAGTAACCAAGTATTTTGTCCTTAGGGTAAATGTTTTTACCATTCAAAATGTTTCCATGTTCAATGGTTGAATTAAGTTTCATTTTATAATTGATACTGTACTTTGATTCCGTTGTGGAAAAGGTGGTCATCAACGAATCAATAGATAAAATCCAAAAATTCATGTTTATGCTCCTTATTCTATGTAATTAATTCATCTATTTAAATTATTTAAATGTTTCAATATCATGAAACTTCCATTCAAACGGTTTATACAAGCGGTATGTTCCATCGTTTTCCTTTTCCAAGATAATTTGCTTTAATGCTTCTTGATCAGAAAAGTGGCTTACCCCTCCAAATGGTAAACTGGTGTTTTTTCTTTGGCATTTGCCCTCAACATTATAGAATCCTTAAAAGATATTTCTATATTTATGAAGTTATCTTTATCCTTTACTCGAACATTCTGTGGCAAGTCAGGGAAAAAAGAGTGAAATCGTTCTTGATTCCAAGTGTAATAGGCTTTAGTATTCCGGTTGTATCTTAGAATAATGCGTGTTTCATATCTAATATAGTCGATAAAGTATTCTATTCCCCCCATCCCTTCACTCCTTTTTTCCAAGATTAATTCATCTCCTGCATACAAATTCTTATTCCTAACATAGTCACCAAACTTGGTAATGCGACATTCACCGTTCTTAGGGAATGTAACCTTCAACTTATAAACCTCCAAAGTCTCCTTATCAATAACCTCAAATTCTTCTGAGTGACCTCGGGTGAAGAAAGCTTTTATTACGTCATCATCTTTTTGAGGGAAAAGGAAGTACCTATCATTCATCCCAGATCTTCCGACATTTGTTAAACTAAGCTGTTTAATAAATGAAATGATTCTCATATATAAGTCTCCTTGTTATTTAATCTTGGCTTGTTAATTTTAACATAATTCGATAACTTCCATTATTAGCATCACCTTCATAAAAAAACCTTCACATATAAAATGCGAAGGTTCAACTACTATAAGCTTAATTCAATTTGTTCTGATGTTTTCTTTAAACGCTCCAAGTATTTCTTGATAACTGCGGCAAACCCTCTAGCCATAAGAGGGGGGACAGCATTACCAATTTGCATGTATGTTTTCAGGTAAGGGCCTAAAAACACAAAATCATCCGGAAACGATTGAACTCGCGCTGCTTCTCTCGGGGTAAGACTACGAACTTGCGTTGGGTGAATATGAGAATGACAATCCATTTTCATATGAGCTGTAATCGTACGAGAAGGTTTGTCAGCCACTAGTTTAAAATACTTATCCTTAAAGATATGACTACGGTGCTTATAAGGCATAATGTCAGCAATCCGTTCACTGGTACTGTCGTCTCCTTGATCCATTCGTCCATAGATCTGAAGGTTATTCTCATTAGCATAACGAGCTTTATGATTGAAAACAATCGGATAATGTTCTCCTCCGTTAATGAGATCTAGGTAATCGTTCGATCCATACTCATTACCAGCTACTTTTTTGCCTGATATTTCACTATCCTTTTCAGTCATGTTCTTCATTTCGCCGGACTCAAGGGGCTTGATTTGATCAAGAGCATCCTTTAGAGCGTAACGAGGAGTTCCTTCTGTTTGTTCCATAATATCAGCTGCGATCTTGTCATAATTAATATCAATCGTTTTTTCGACATCAGACCGAACACCGATGTAAATCAAGCGCTCTCTATTCTGGGGGACACTGAAATCATAGGAGCTGAAGATTTTATAGTCCATGTTGTAGTGAACATCTTCTCCATCCACATCTACCTGGATTCTATGAAAGTCCTCGACAACCTGGTCAGCTACTTTCTTCATCCCCTTAACATTCTCCATAATCACAAACTTAGGTTTAATCTTCTCTACTGCACGTACGAAATGCTTATAGAGAACATTACGTGGATCCTCAATGATTCTCTGTTGGTTTGCGGTACTGAAAGATTGGCATGGAGGTCCACCGATCACAACATCAATATCCGTATCGATATAATCTTCCATATGATCAACAATGTTTTTTATATCGTCATTAATGATTTTATGGTTCGGAACTTCAGGATGATTGAATTCATAACTTTTAGCACTCAACTCATCAATTTCATTTGCCAGTTCAATCCTAAATCCTTCCTGAGAGAACCCTAAGCTCAATCCGCCTGCTCCTGCAAAAAAATCTGCGACTGTAAAAGATTCCTTTTCTCTGGTCTTTCTCTGAAGCTCAGAACGATAGCTATTATAGAACTTTTTCAACAGATGATTCATCTGTTCTTTATGATCGTGGTAATAAGATAGAACCTGCAATAGACGTTCATACTCAGGAGCACCAATAGTCTTTCTTAACTGCGTTAAATCGTCTTTCTTTGAATCAAGTATCCCCATCTCATTCAATTCAATGGCAGCCTTGTTTGAATCCGGTTCATATTGATTCACATTAGTATCATGCAAACTGCAATACTCTTCTACCATACGAATAATCATGTTGATCTTTTCAAGAAAGAACTTTTTTCGCTCCTTAGCAGATTCTTCTGAAACATGTTTAAAAAGCATTTGTCTTACTCCTTACATCATTGGTTTCCTCAATCTGCATCAAATACTTTTTGATACTCTCGGCTATCTGTTTTGCCATTAAAGGAGGCACAGCATTTCCTACTTGCTTATACTGCTGCGTACGGGATCCCATGAATTTAAAATCATCTGGAAAAGACTGAATACGGGCAGCTTCTCTAACGGTAAAAGTCCTCGCCTGCGTGTGGTCGGGATGAATAAACTGGTTTCCATCCTTATACAGATGCGCAATAATAGTACGCCCAGGTTTGTCCTTTTGTTGAACAACATAGCTATTATTAAATAAGCGTTTTTTCGCATGGACCAAGCTTGGAACATTTTCATACAGTTCCCCTAGTGTCCATAGGTTTTTACTCATTAGTCTGTAACGTTCCATATCTTGCTCATTATGTCCACGAGCATAATGATTATAAAGATATCCAAACTCAGGATCTCTTAGCTTTTTCGTATATCGATTCAACGCTTCAGGTTTAAAATCAAACTGTTCAGCGCCTTCTCCTGGTCGTAGCTTAGGAAGATCACTGATCGCCTCTCCAACGGTTACATATGATTCAAGACTTTCATCAGGGAATCCATTCACATCATGATGTGTGTACTCAATCGATTCATAAATCTCTTCTGGTGTCACAGTTAGATCATGACGAACTCCGACTATAATGACACGTTCACGTGTTTGTGGGACACCATAGTTTACAGAATTCAGAACAATTTTCTTTAAGTCTTTGGTCACCTTGTAGTTCTCAGACATACGGTCGAGTATAGTATCTATGATTCGTTCATCATTTACATTTGCATTTAAAATCCCTTTTACATTTTCAAAAACGAAAATTTTAGGATTAAAATAATTGATAATATCTATATAGTTTTCAAACAAGAAATTCCTCGGATCATGTTTCATTGAATCCGGATCCTTAGCACGTCCTAATGATGAAAAGGATTGGCATGGTGGTCCACCAACCACAATATCCACGTCTTGTTCTTCAACTAAGTTAGCCAGTTGAAACTTAATCCCTGGATCTGTCAAGTCTTCATTAAGTACGGAAGCCTGAATTTCTTCCTCACTATAACCATAATAGCGCATACGTTCTTTAATTGTTTCACAAGCATGAGAATCGATTTCAACGTGAGCCAATGCTCTAAAGCCAGCTTGATAGAAACCTTCACTAAATCCCCCACACCCGGCAAACAAGTCTATAAAGTTGAACTGTTGTTCTCCCAATCCCATCTCAACAGCACCTCCATACTTTTCTAATCTATCTAAATCACCATTGTGTGTATTTAAAAACTTATCGTATCAGTTAACGAACATCTTGATATTATAACTGATTTCAGAGCAAAATTTAAGTAATGAAAGTATAAAATATATTCCTTTTATCTATAATAGATTATACCACACAAACATACGTTCGAGTATTGATTTACATTAAGTTTTATAACATTCCACCAAAGGTATAATATTAAAAATATCATCTATTAGAGTATTAGAGGAGAATTTTATGGCAGACGTTCACTCCAAATCAACTCGCCAAAAAAATATGCGTGCTATTAAAAGCAAAGATACCTCTATAGAGAATCAAGTATCTAAAGAATTATGGAGACGAGGTTATAGATTTCGTAAAAACGTACAATCACTATTTGGTAGTCCTGATATAGCTATAAAAAAATATAAAATAGTTATCTTCTTAGACTCTTGTTTTTGGCACGGTTGTGAGCTCCATGCTAATATGCCTAAAAACAATCAAGAGTTTTGGTTTCATAAGCTTAAGAGGAATAAGGAAAGAGACGAAGAGGTAAACAACCATTATTTAAATAATGGTTGGCATCTGTTGAGGGTCTGGGAGCACGATATTAGAAAAAATTTGACTTTGACTGTGAATTCGATTGTGGAGTTTATTGAAGAAGCGAAAAAGCGGGAAGAGATAAAGAGTTACATTAAAATTAAACAATGATCAATAATCAAAATTATAAGTAGATTATTTAAGCGAATTACTTTATTTATAGACTAAGCTATTGATATTGGCGAAATCCTCTACAAAAAAGTCATAACACAATAAAAATTGTGCAACGTGCAACCTTTATATAGGGTTCACTAATCTACAACAGCATTCTTTTTAATATCAATATCAGTCTGTATAGTTTCATTTCTTTCCAATGCATGTATAATTTGTTCTGCAACTTTTTTTACCACAGGAACAGGGACACTATTACCAAACTGTTTATATGCAGCTGTATTACTTACTGGGATTTCAAAGCTATCAGGAAACCCTTGAAGCCTTGCACATTCCCTTGGGGTAAGTTTTCTTGGGTTTCTCCCTTTTTGTGGTATAAGAATTTCAGATCCGTCTTTATGATACCTTGCTGAGAGTGTTCTACTAAAGCTATCTAAATCTGCCAATCCATATCCAAAACCATTCCCCTTTTTAGAATGTTTTTCTTTATAAGATTTAAGGTATTCCCACAGTTTATCAGATAAAGTGTACTTCGGATCTACATTTTTTTGTAAAATAGAGATAATAGCAGGACCATTTTCAGGTATATCTGGAAAATTAAATTTTATAGGCTTTTTAAAACCTACAATATATATTCTTTCTCTTCTTTGAGGAACTAATCCTTTAGCATTAAGAACTTTAGCATATACGGTATAACCTAGCTCTTCTTCTAAGACCTTCATAATTTTATTGAATGTCTTTCCTTTGTCATGAGTTCTTAAATTTTTTACATTCTCTAAAAGGAAGGCTTGAGGTTGCTTTTCTTTTAAAATTCTAGCAATGTCAAAAAACAGAGTTCCTTGTGTTTCATCTAAAAATCCATGTTCTTTACCTAGGCTTTTTTTCTTTGAGACTCCAGCAAGAGAAAATGGCTGACATGGGAATCCTGCTAGTAGAATATCATGTCCAGGAACAGCTTTTTCGTCTATTTTCTTTATATCACCTACAGGCTTGTCTCCAAAGTTTTTTTCATAGGTCTCTTGAGCTTTTGTATCCCATTCACATGAAAATACGCATCTTCCATAAGGTTCAAAAGCTAACCTCATTCCGCCTATTCCTGCAAACAAATCTATAAAATCATATGACATTATTATTTCCTTCCGTAAGTTGATACTTTATATTAAGTATATCAGAAACTTTAATTTATTCGTATTTTTAAATTCGATTTTTTAGGGGGAATATAACAATGAATCGGGTGGTTATATATTGTCAAGAAGACAGTAATATACAAAAGAAAATAGAAGAACTGAAGGTTTTTATAAACAAAAAAGATTTGGAATTAGTAAATGGCTTTGTAGATAGTCTAGATGAATCAGAAAGGTTAATAGACCTATCAATTGGCATTGAAGCCAATAAAGCAGATATTATATTACTTTATAGTATAGAAAATATAAAAAATGAATTTAATTTACAATTTCTAAAAGGTATAAGTAAAGCTGAAAAAGTGAGAATTTATGATTATTTAAATGATACAGATATTATCTAATTATTATGGTAATGATGTATAAGTATATTAGTTTTAGAAAACTAGTGATTACACACTTGATTTTTAACTATTCAAACATGTAATCACTTAAAAATTAGAATATATAATTTTTAACTATTTATATATTTTATTAGATCTTATTATCGATTTTAAATCACTTATACTATAAGGTGGATTCCTTCTATGAATCATTGCGTGACAGTTAGGGCAAATAGGTACTAAATCAGTAGTTGGATTAATTATATAGCCTTCCCCCATTTCAGATATTGGAGTTAAGTGATGTACATGAATATACCCTTTCCCTAATTCTCTCCCATACATAGATTCAAAATCAAATTCACAAACCTTGCATACTGTACCATGTATGGCTATACATGCTTGTCTATTAGCAGGAGATCTTTCATATTTATTAACTTTCACGCGCGAAACAGCACCCTCTGGCAATAATTCAAACTCTATATCTCGAGAATAATCAAGAGGAAGTAGTGATAAAATTAATCCCAATAAATCATTCCCTACATCAAATAACTTATCCTCAATTGTTTCTACTGTTTTTTCATTAACGATAATATTGTGATTTTCAACCTTTAGCTCCATGAGAGACCAATGATCATCCCATAAAGTGGATGATATAGGACTCACGTCCTTATGGTTAATCTTCATATCTATTTTTTTTTGGTCTTCTAACACTTTTCTAGCTATAACATTAAATACGTTTTTATTTGTGGTTCTCCCCATTGTTTGAATTAATTTAGCCGAAAAATTATCGGGAATAAATTCTGCGGAGATACTTCTCCAATCAATCATTAATCTAAGCATAAAACCTTCTCCCTTTTCCAAATCAGTTGGTCTGATTTCAAGAGGGGATAAGTTTTTTACTTCAAGGTTTACATCATAATTCATTTGTAGTTTATTTAATATATTGAAAACATCAATGTTACTCATCTTCTAATTCAGGTTCGGGGAGATCCTGAACCAACCTTCTTAAAATTCTGGACACTTCAATCCTTAATTCTCGTAAGTAAAACTTAGTATCTTCATTTATTGTGCCTAATTCAGCTTCACATATTGCCCACAGCAGAGAATCCATCCCTTGTATAGTAACACCAGAGTTTAAATTGGGAAGATACACTTTTTGGTAATAATCATGATTTGTATTTATTCTTACAGCATGATGTTTACCAATTAATGCAGGCTCCCATAAAACCCCATCTTCAATTGAGTCTACTGCAGATACATGGAATTCCCCATCTTTTACTGGATCTAAAATTGGTAAATTAATGTGAACTTTACCTTTTGAGTTCGTTACCTCAGCATTATTATTTTCTTTATTAGTTACTTCTACATTAGATATCTGAACTTCTTTCTCATGGTTACCAATGCTTACATTTGATGTAGTGTGAGCATTCTTAGAAGCACTTTTAACATTTTGTTTTTTTCCTACTCTATATCTATCATTAGCAGCTCTTCTTGGTGCTGGAAGAAATTCCTTCTTTAACCAATCAAACAAATCTCTATTTAACAAAACTCTTGATTTTTTTATATCTACATCAAATGCTTCATCCATTAAGTAATCGAATGAAAATTCAACTCTAAGAAGAGTACCGTGAGGTTCATTAGAAAACATCCCTAACCAGTTACCAAAATGAATCAATCTGTTCTCTCTATAGATATAAAATCCTTGCAAATCATTTCTGAGTTTAGCATTCTTCCAACTTTCTTCTGTTGAAAATTCTTCTTTCCTTGGTAAAACATATGCTTTAACTGTAAATGAAGTTTGAGTACCATCCTCAAATTCCACGTTTTGAGTATGCTCTCCTACTAATTCTGTATTTTCTTCTTGAGTACAAAATGGATCCCAAGCCTCTATTTCTTCACCTTGTACAAATATACTTACATTCTCAGCAGTTGGATTATTATTATCTAAGAACCTTTGATAAACCATGGCAATATGTTCTTTCAAACTTGCTATTAACTTATCCATAGCTCTTCTTGCATAGGTGCCTCCTGGGTCTTGATAATCTTTCAATAATCTATCAACTTTTTCCCATGTAACTACTGTACCTGAATTACCTTTTGCAGTTTTATAAAGTAATTCAAGTTCTTCATTTGTAGGTTCCAAATAAAGCAGTTCCCAATCCCCTACATCACCTACATGATCTAAATCCCAACAAGCCTTATAGATACCTTCGGATTCTTCGTTTCTAGTAGTAACTGACAACCTTCTACAAAATGAAGTAGATGAAGTTTTTAATCCTAACCCAAATTTACCTAAACTTTTAGGATTGTTTCTTTCTGGTGAACCATATGTCATTGCCTTATCGAGACCCTCTTCTGACATGCCAGTACCATTATCACATATGTAAATTGTTATATTTCCTTCGAAGTCCATCTCTGAATCAATATTTATTAAAGAGGCATTAGCGGCGATAGAGTTATCAATTATATCAGCTATTGCTGTATTAAAATCATACCCAGTATCTCTTAAACCTTCTATAGTTCTTTTGGCATGAGGAGGTACTTTTTTAGTTTTCGTTACTGTCATAATTTAATCACCTTCCAACTTTTACTTAATTTCATAATTGTTTGTGAATCTTCATTGCTTGATTGTTTGTAACTGAGATGTAATTGATCGTTATCACGTGATAAAAATATTTCGTCTCCAGAAGTTAAATTATTTTGTTTGATAAAAGATGTCATCCCAGTTAATCTGTACTCATCTCTAGTTCCTTCAAAAAATTTATTATTATAATGAATAAACATAAAATCCCAGTAATCACCATAATCATCATAAAATCGAAGCTTAACTCTCGGATTCTTTTTATCATTACCTAAATTCGGAAAAAAGTTGATTACTTGATTACTCTTAGGAATTAAAATCCCTGCTTGGTGTCCCCCCGTTTCTCCGGTGTCGTTTGGACTTAAAATTTTGCTTATAATTTGTAATTTATAATTTTTATAAGTTTTAATAACTATCACCTGCTCTTTTTTTAGTTAAAGGAGACATAACTAATCCTTGTAAAATATCAGCTTTATCATCATCACTACCATCAGTACCTATTATAGCCGCACTAGATATATCTCTTTTTCTATTCAACCTATCATTTATTATTTCTTCTACAGTTCCTGAGCAGAAAAGCCGATGTATTGTAACAGGTCTTTGTTGTCCTCTTCTATAAGCTCTAGCTGAAGCTTG
The DNA here is from genome assembly GCF_009858175.1 of Pontibacillus sp. HMF3514. Lineage (GTDB taxonomy): Bacteria > Bacillota > Bacilli > Bacillales > BH030062 > Pontibacillus. The sequence goes on along the minus strand of NZ_CP047393.1, from coordinate 1,212,682 downwards.
ATCCTCTATAGCTGGATTCCATTCTAAATTATAATGTATTACATGGTTTGCAGCTGTAATGTTCAAACCCGAACCAGCTGCTTTAGGATTCAGTACTAAGATTGCAGTTCCATTTCTTTCGCTAAATGCATCTAGTATTTTTTGCCTTTCTGTAACATCTACTCTCCCATCAATAAAATCACAATACAAACCAAACCTAGAACTAAGGTCATCAACCATATAATCAGTCATCTTTTTATATGAAGTGAATATAATAAGTTTTTCGTTGTTATCTCTTATTTCCTCAACTATTTCTATTAACCTCTCATATTTACTGAATTCATGTAGTTGATTATATACACTTTTGGTTTGTAAATTAGGGTGTGCACAAAACATTCTAAGTTTAATTAATGACACTAAATTAGCATTATCCCCATATTCATCAAATATTTGCTCTCTTATATCCTCATAAAGTTTAGCTTCTTGATGTCTAAGTTCAATCACTTGAGGTACTTCAATCTTATCCGGAAGATCTCCTGCAACTTCTGTAACAGTCCTTTTAAGTATTAATGGTGAGACTAAGGGCTCTAATTCCAAAGCACTTTCAACATCTTGAGTATAAGTCTTCTTAAAATGATTTAATTCACCTATATATCCTGGCAAAACAAAATCAAGTAATGACCATAAATCGATTAAGTTATTTTCAATGGGGGTGCCGGTAACTGCTAAACTAATTTTTTTATTTAAATTTTTTATAGCTATTGTTCTTCTTGCTACTGGATTTTTAATAGCTTGTGCTTCATCTGCAATAACTATATGCCAATTAAGCATCATAAATAAAGAATTGTCTCTTAAAATGGTTTCATACGAAGTTAGTATTACATTAAAATTTAAAAAATCTTTATAAAAGCCTGTACGGTTTCCACCCTGATGGATACAGACTTTTAGACTCGGAGCAAATTTTTCAAATTCTCTCCGCCAGTTTTCTAATAATGATACTGGAGCAACTAAGGTGGACCCTTTCGTCAAGACACGGAATTTGAATTTTTAAGGTGGGGTAATACTTCTATGACACGAACCTAGGAGAGTTCTGGGGTTTATTGTATTATTCCACCTTTGATGATTCATGTCTATCATAGATTCTTACGAGAGGAGGACTCTCCTAAGATTGGCTAAAAACAGTGGCAGGGGGTTGATAGCCTAAAGATTGGTGAGGGCGTTCTTGGTTGTAAAAATGTAAAAAACTATTAATCTCATTGCGGGCTTCTCTCGGGCTCGTATAATCTTTTAAATAGACTTCTTCATACTTGACTGTTCGCCAGAGTCGCTCAGTAATAATATTATCAAGGGCTCGCCCTTTCCCATCCATACTGATTTTAATATCGTTTTCCTTAAGTAAATCTGTATATTGCGGGCTCGTAAAATGGCTTCCCTGATCGCTGTTTAAAATAATCGGTTGATGATTAGATAGCGCCCTATTAACAGTTTCTAATACAAAGTCCATTTCAAGTGTTTGATCCAGTTCCCAACTGATTACATACCGAGAATACCAGTCTATGATTGCGACTAAATACATCCAGTTTTTCTCTAATCGAATATAGGTAATATCAATCCCCCAAACGTGATTGGGGTGCGTGATGGCCAGACCTCTGAGTAAATAAGGATAAATGCGATGCTGCTGATTCCTTTTACTGAGGTTTGGACCAGGTGAAATACCAGCGATACCCATTTCTCGCATATGACCTTGCACAGTTTTTCGATTAACGAAAATCTTTTCGTTTTTAAGAAACTCCTTGATTCGCCTGGATCCAAAAAACGGATATTTAGTGTAGATTTCATCAATCTTATGCTTAATCATCAACTCCTCAGGTGAAGGCTCCACAGGCTTATAATAAAGACTGGTTCGATTTAAGCTGAGTAATTCTGCTTGCGCTTTAATGGAGAGGTCAGAGCCTTCCCAATCGATCATGGAGACTCGTTCAGCTCTAGTCTTTAATGCCAGATTTTTTTTTAAGCCACGACAACTGCGTGGTTAAACGACCTACTTCGGCGTATAGGTTCTCAATTTGGTTTTCATACTCCTCTTTCATCTGATCCACTTTCTTATTATTGGTCTCAAAGATTTGTGGCATTTGTTCCAGTGCTGCTTTCCGCCATTGGCGTAGTTGATTCACATGAATTCCATGTTCAGAAGAGATCTCGGAAATGGATTTCTCTTCTTTTAAGATTTCTAGCACGATTTTGGATTTAAATTCTGATGTATATCTTTTTCTTCTACCCATAAACCTACCTTAACATCTCCTTATTTCGTGTCTAGATTTATGGGTCCATTATAAACTACCAGGGATGGACTTTTATTCATTTGATATTCTGAGGTTAAAACTGCAATTACCTGAGCTGTTTTGCCCAGCCCCATCTCATCAGCTAATATACACCCCGCTTCATCTTTAACAATCATATTCAACCACTTAACACCTTGTTTTTGATAAGGATACAATTGTCCATTGAAGAGTGGGTTAGAAATATTTTTATCAGGGGATTTATAAAAATTCTTCTGAGGAATATTGTCAATATTATCTATTACAAGTGGACTATCTAACTTCAACAATTCCATATATTCTTTAATTGTTATTTTACCTATATTATTAATTGAAGCCTTTTCCAGAATTGACTTTATTTCTCTTAAAGCTCCTTTTACAAAAGGGCGCCATACATTATCAATAATCACGTGGCTTCTGTTGTAACTGTCTATGTCTTTTATAGGTATTTCTACCTTGTTTTGTTCTTCAACTATTCTGATGTTTATCCTTATTTCACCATTCTCTTCAATTGGTTCCAAAAAAAGTTTTATATCAATTGGAACTTTGGAGAAATTCACTTTTTCTAGATCAGTGGATGGCTTACTTACTTCGAGGTTATGTACTTCCTTCTTATCTTTAAATTCTACTGAATAAATTTCTTGAGCTGTAAGATAATGTTTACTCCCATCTTGTGACACCAGAACTAAATAGTCATTGTTCTCCACTTCCCAGTAGTTACTAATTTCTACCACCCCCATTTTTCAAATATTTTATAATAATTATAAAATATTTGAAAATCAAAGTCACTATGTTGATTTTCTTCAAATCTATCTTTTTTTCACTAAGACCTTTAGCATCACTTTATCGATCTTGTTCTATTAGCGCCACATAACAATGGCTATCCTCCCTATCTCTCAGGAAATCAATGGAGCCAAAATTATAGATAATAAACACGGGGAGGTTTACGTTTCTTACGTTTCTAAAAGTTGGAAAAGTATATAGTGGCAGCCGCTAAGCTATGGTAACATAATTAGACTACAGTCAAAAAAGCTTATGGCAGGCATGTACAGATTATATATTTTTAAAACGAAAAGCTAGTATTGCCTATTTCGATTTATACGTATTCGAGAGGTTAATCGTACTTCACATTGTATACTTAGGTTTTCGCCATGATTAGAATAAGTAAACAACTTCTCGTACATTAATATTAAATAAGGTGGATTTGGAATAATATCTAACTGCATAAACTAATGCACTCTCTCACTTTAAAATTATAAATGGAAATTTAATATTAAAGGTTCCTCGAACCCATTCTTATAAATAAATACTTTTCTTTCACGATCAAAGATAGCTTCCCCTGCATGGACTAACCGATGGTGTGTTGGGCACAATATTACCAAATTATTTGGGTGATGATTTTGAGTTTCAGAAAAGTATTCAATATGATGTGCCTCAGATACATTTACTTCGTAGTGTTCGGAATGATTGAAACCGCAAATTTGACACGAATAATTATATAACTCTTTTAAAGAGATAATTGTTTTACGACTAGCTTTCCGAACTTTTTGAAAGGCATGTTTTATATCAATAGAACCCTTACTATCTAGAGTCGAAAGTATTTCATTAATTTCTTCATCACCCGTATTTTCTATTATCCCCTCTAATTTTTGTTCAGTAATCCCTTTCATTACTTCCTTAATACTACTTTTTTCTTTTGGTTTTATCCTAATTGGTGAATTAAAAAGTTCTGCTATATACCTTTTTTCTAAATTTGATGCCAGTATAATCTCTTCAAATGCAGTAATAGATAATTTTCTTATAGAGTTTTGCCATGCGGGAATTTCCTTTTTTCTAATTTGTTGATAACCTATTGATTCATAATAGCCTCCATCAGGATTATAAATCGGAACATTATTTGGAAATCTATATGCTTTTTCTATCTTAGCAAAGTAATCCTCTCCATTGTTAGAAACTGTGATTTCTCCTATTAATCCACATCCATAATAATATCTATTTTCCTTTTTATGTCTATCACCTTGGTAATAAATAAATATATCTCCTTGTTGGACCTGATATCTATATTTCTTAGGAAAGTGATACTCTTTAAATGGTATATCTTTATAACTTGAATTATAGTCAATTCTCTGCCCAATTATAATAAACAAAAAAACACCTCTTCAATAACATTTAAATTATACTTTGAAGGTAACCTTTACTTGGCTTAATTCTTGTTTAGAATCTTAAAATGTATAATCTCGCTCATATTCACAGATCCACTCATCACTTAAAGTGATGGCATTCTCCCATACTTCTTCAAACCGGTTATAAACCTAGATATTGGTATTGTGGAGTGATATAACGAAGCTTCTAGTTTTTCAGCGATTTCCCGCATGTATCTCCTAAACATTTCTTTAATTTACTTTAATGAGTGGGAATGTTTATCCAGCAAAGTTTTTACAAATTTCTATTTACTTTTTCTTTCAAAATGCCAGTGTAGTCTATATTCACAAATCTCATTTGTCATCTCATACAACATTAAGGTATCTTCTGGAGCAATATTAAAAGCTAGTGAGAAAGTTTCTCCATCAAATAGGACTAGTTCTTTACTAGATCCACTCCATTTTGTCATAGGCATTCTCGCGATTAACCTAGCAACTTTATTTTCATCATATTCCCACAGCTTTCTTGAATCTTTATCATTAAAATCAGCAAGTTTCCTATAAGGCTTCTCCATCAAAAATCTATGAAAGTATGGCGCAACTTCCGTAGGTGTTACAGGCTTATACCATTCCCTAGGACCTCGTTCCAACATATACTTCAAAACAACCATCTTATAACTCTTACTCATCCCAGTTGACTCTACTTCTTCAAGCCAATTCTTATAATCAAGATACACTCGCTTCTCTTCCTCAGAAAGTTCTTCTGCCCACGCAAGAAAACCAGCATAACTCTTAAAGTTGTTTTTAATTTCTTTGGAATTCACGGTTCCATTCAAATGCATCTCCAAATAAGTTGGACGTCGACCCAGATGGTTTTTCACTTCCTCAAAGTCCATTTTCACACGTTCTTTTCGAGGGCTTCTTTTCTTACGCAGATGCTCCAACAGATCAATAGCTTTTGGATCTAGGTGCACTGTACAGCCATCAGGCGTTATGGGTTCGAATTCCTTCTTGCCTTTTCTCTCTTGATCACTCGTATCAAAAAGCCTTAACTTCACATCAGCATTTCGATAATTCCCAATCAAATCAATAATCGTACAGTGATTTTTCTCTAGATGCTTTCTCAAACCACGACCAATTTGCTGTGTGAACACCACTAATGATTCAGTCGGACGGACAAATAAAATCGTATCTACTGCAGGTATATCAACACCTTCATTGAATACATCCACAGTAAATATGGCATCAATTTGTTTCGTTTCTAGCTTTTGGATAGCTTCTTTTCTACTAATATCCTTCGTTTTGGAATGCAGGCTAATCGTTTGGTATCCTTGCTCATTAAAATACTCAGATAAAAACGTTGCCTGTTTAATAGATGAACAAAATACCAGCGTTCGAGTTTGTTTATGTTTCTTCCAGTTATCTAAAATGTTCTCAGCTGTGCTTTCCTGTAATTGTGCTTCAGCTAGTTCTTCTTCGTCATATTTGTTTCCTAGCCACGTAATTTGAGCATAGTCGATCTCATCATAAACACCATAATACTGAAATGGAGCTAACCAACCTCTTTGGATCGCTTGGATAAAGTTCATTTCATAGGCCACATTCCCATCACAAATCGCAAACACATCTTGGCCATCTGTACGTTCTGGTGTTGCGGTTATTCCCATTAGAAACTTCGGTTGGAAGTACTGGATTACGTTTTGATACGACTTACTGGATGCATGGTGAAATTCATCGATGATAATGAGGTCAAAGCTATCTGGGTTAAAATTAGATAAGTGATCACGAATGCTTAATGTGAAAATCGATGCAAATACCATTGGGTGATCTCCATCTTTTACTTTCCCATTAAAAATGCCGCCCGACTTACCCTGGTTTACATGCTCAAAAGAAGCTTTGGCCTGGTGAAGAATTTCTTCCCGATGAGCAATGAACAAGACACTATCAAAGTGCTCGGCAAAAAAAGCTGCTAGATACGTCTTCCCTAGCCCAGTTGCCATAACGACCATGGCCTTGTCATAGCCTTCCTCTACTGTGTTATGTAAAGAATCAAGCGCCTCTGGCTGAGCAAATCGTGGTTCAGGCTTGTCTCGATTAGTTGTATAGGTTTCTTCTTCAGATTTGACTAACTTAATGGACTCATTTTCAGGACCTAATGTCATTTCAATTTCTTCACTCTTCGTCCATTTGCGAGCTAAATCTGGATGCTTCACATGAAAGGCATCATATCGAACTTTATATTGTTTTACCGTTTCTTTATTAATCTCCATTGTATTGAATTCATAAAATAAGTGAATAAATTGATCCAAAGAATCTTGGTAGGTCTCCTCAGATACAGATTTATTCAAAAAGAGGTTCCACTCTACTCCGCTCGTTAAAGCTGAACGTGACAAGTTTGAGGATCCCACAATTAGAGAGCCCTCATCTTCTTGTTTAAATAAAAAGGCTTTGGGGTGAAATGAACGTCCGTTACTTTGCCACAATCGAACTTCTACCTGATCATTAGGGAGCTCTGTTAGTAACTCCATAGCTTCTGGTTGACTAACGAACAAATAATCACCAGCTAAGATTTTTATATCAGCACCTCTATGAGCCGCTTCTTGAAGAGCAGGCAACATCATACTCACCCCTGACTTCATCACAAAAGCACTAAGTAAGTAAATCGTAGATGAATGCTGAATATGGTAGATGATTTCGTTCTGTAGATCTTGGGTGATAAGTTTCGTGTCTGTCATCAATCCTCTACCTCTACTAAAAATACTTTATCGTTAAATGCCCCTCGCTTTTCCTCCTTCTTTTTACGTACTTTCTCTACTTGTTCTAAAGAGGAGTTATGGTGATCAGCTAGAGCTTTCATTAATTCCATGATGTCTGCTAATTCTTCTATAGCATCTTGATTATGCTCAGCTTCAAGGTATTCATTTACTTCCTCTTGCAGCTTCGTTTTTAATTCTTTTATGAATTCTTCATCCGATAGAATGGTTGTGCTATAATTTTTACCAGTTTTCTCAATAATGTTAGGGATTAAATCTCGTACTAATTTGTTGTATGTAGGCATCAATAACTCTCCCTTTGTTTACTTCTTTTCCTTAAAGTATATCAATCTTGTCATTTTATAACAAAACTCCTATAAAAAGTAGAAAAGGGTCTACCCGGACGTGTTCATATATCAAAACCAACAAACAGCAGAACCGTCCCCTTGTTAATTCTTAGTTATTTCGATTCCCTAGAATGCACAAAAAAAACAGGGACAGTAAACGTTGTCCCTGCGTTCCGATCAAGATCAAGCACTCTTTCTTGTACTTAAAATTGTTATGGTGATTAATATAACAGCCATCCCTATGATTTGGGTTAGAGTGAGGAATTGTCCTAAGAACAAACCCCCAAATAAAGAAGCTGTAACAGGTTCTGCCATAGCTACTACAGAGGCCACAGAAGGTAAAGTGGCTCTCAATCCTTTTACATAGAAGAAGAATGATAAGCCAGCTCCTATTAGTCCAAGTACGATGAACCAAAAGATATCTTCAGAATAAAACACAGAAATAGCTTGTTCATGATCGATAAATGGGAATAAAATCAGTGAAAAAGCAAAAAGCGCTGTACTTAAAATAGCTGGAGGTTCTCCGTACTTAAGGGCATAGTTAAAAGCAAAAATAAAAATGGCGTAGGAAAGGCCTGATAATAAGCCTGCCGTAATTCCTAATAGATTTAACTGCCCAATTCCATTTGGGATTACCCCTGTTAATAATCCCATGCCCCCCAATACAATAAGCATAGCGATGATTTTAAATAGGGTGACTCGTTCCATCTTAAGAATAAAAGATATGATGAAAACAAAGATAGGTGCTGTGTACATCAACACTGAGGCTATGGCTACACCAGAATGAGAGATGCTCGTGAAATAAAAACTGAAATTACCTGTTACCCCTAATCCAGCTAACAATGACCAGAAAATCATCTTTCTCAAACTACCATAAGAGTAATATTTGGTCCGGGCAATCATCCAAATCACTACACAAATGAACCCTACAGCCCCTCTATAAAAAGTGATGACTAGAGGATTCCAACCTTTTTCCATTAATATGCCCGCCAAACCACCAGAAAGACCCCAAAAAATAGCTGCCAGCACTACTAAGCCTACACCAAGTTTTTTCAATTAGAAGCTCCAATCCAAAATGTTTCTATGATCATGCCACTTATCTTATCCTATTTAACCTTCTATGATCAGGTTAACGATTTTTATCGTTAGTCAACGCTCAAATAAACTATGATTCTTGAAGTACTTTAACCATTTACTCCGTTAAACACTTCGATTTATTGTCAAGATATCAATACATCACCTCATATTCAATAAAAAAATCAAGTAAATTTCAGGAATAACTCGCACCCCCGAAAACAAAGGGGCGGTTCTCGCTTTAGTGAAGTCATGAACCAAAACTTGAACCTTCCCTATGTTAAAAAGATAATAGATTATATCCTAATACCTTCTCCTATAAATCTACCCCTTACTCAACTCCCCAACCGGATATTGAATGACCTGATCCAGTAGAAAAACAATCTGCTTCAACTTCTCCTCCACCTCATAAATACTCTCTTTCCCACTCTCCAACATGCGTTCCTTCTCTAAATCCGCTTCCACCTGAGCATCATGAAGGAAGGAGTCGATATCTTCATAATGTAATCCCTCCTCATCATAAAAGTCTGAGTGAAAATCCTCCTTAAATATTGCTAGTTGATACAATCCGCCCCCAACTTCTGTCTTGTCTATGACATCTTGGCAAAGAGCTGAAATAGTATTACGCCAATGGGATAAGCGGGGATAATCCTCAAATGTATTCAATTCATCTTGGATTTCATTGGCTAAGGATTGGATCGTTTCTAGTTCTTGTTTTTTAATATCTCCTTTTAATAGTTCACCATGGTAGGCTCGATATTCTGTTATAAGTTCAAAACAAGATTCATGAAAATGTTCTAGTGCAGCTTCACATGCATTTTTCAGATTGATCAGTTTTTTCATTGTTTTCACTCCTATAAGAGATCTACTTTATTAAAAATCCTCATATATTAAGTAGATGTCATAAGAGCATTTAATAGAACGGTGTTTTTCGTTTAAGTAGAGATGAACACATGGAGAAGTCCCAACGTTGCTAGGGCGCTGGAGCTGTGTGTGGTCATGCTCTCATAAATGCGTTATATACTAGCAGCCCATTCTATAATTTGCTATACAATAAAAATCCCCCGAAAGCGTTATTTGATTAACGCAATGGGGGATTACTTTATACGAAACAAGGCTAATAAGATAACATTTCCCTCGCTTTATCACTCATTTTTTCAGGGCTCCAGGCAGGCTCCCAAACAAGGTCAATGTTTACGTCATTTACCTCATCGAAAAATAAAACCATGGATTTTACCGCATTTGTAATACTGTCATGAAGGGGACACCCTGGTGTAGTAAGGGTCATCTTCACATTTACATCGTGCTGTTCATTTAGATCAATATCATAAACTAACCCGAGGTCAACAATATTGATCCCCAGTTCAGGGTCTATTACCTGATACAAAGCTTCTTTCACCTTATCTTTAAGTTCCATACTGAACATCCTTCCCTTCAAAAACATGTACAGCCTCAAGGTTATTTCCATAAGACACGAGCGATGGTCATACTATAAAGGATTGTCGTTATAAGTATCATGAATTGAAAGACTTGGGCCATGATTGAGCTTTGGATTACAGAGGCGAATGTTATTCCAAAGACTCCTATAATAAAGCTAATATATATCATACTCCCTACCTTTTCGTTCATCATTTCTTTTAATGTTGGTACGTTTTCTTGTCCCATTCGGCTTGAATATTTGTGTGTCCACCATAAGAAAGGGACAATTTTGAACAAATAGCCTACAATACTAAAGATGATCCAGATCATTAGGTAAAGATAAATGATTAATCCCCATAGCTTTTGATTCGTTGGAGCAACAAGGGCTAAGATGAATGCTCCACTGTGAAGAAACCAACCAAACAGAATCGATAATAGAGAGAATCGAAATGGCTGATCAAGTTTCTTCTTTATTCTTTTTCGTACGATCTCTTTTATATCTAATCCAAAACAAGTAAAGCCGGTCCATAACAGGAACCATCCAAATACAGGTAATACCGAAACGTCTAGCCAAAAGGAGCTAAGCAGCGAGACCATCCCTGCGATGTACACGAAAAAGGCAGGTTTGGCCCACTTCATCGAGAAGCCATGACTCAAACTAAACATCGGAACCATTTTATAAGAAAAGCCGAAAATTAATAAGCTGAACCACCCGATTAGCCCAAATACAAGGTGACTTTGTAGAAGTGCTTTATGATCTATATTTATACCAAAAGCCATATTCCAGGATAAGCCAAACCCTGCCAAGATTGCTGTAAAAAAAGACAACAAGGCTGCTCCTACAAACCAAGTCATGGTGTTAGGCTGTGGTTGTTTCCTTATGGTCATCACCATTTGAAATAAAAACATGACAACTCCAAGGACAGCAAATCCACCAGCATGAACAGCGAGATCTGGTCTTATCTTCAGAAAGATGGCAAAAGTGGTAATTCCCATCGCTGTTATACCAAACTGTACATAACCAAACCGTTCATTCCATATCGGTGTAAGAAATGCAACGGGGACAAGCTGGTACATGGCTCCCATAACGACCATTACGGCCCACCCGAGTAGGAGAAAATGAGTGCCCATCCATAAATTAGGTGTACGATAGACGCCTCCAATAAAAGTGTCCACATGTAGGAGAAATATACATTGGGATACCACAAAGGCGATTAAGCTGTATAGGATAAAGGCTAGTGGTAATTGAATCGTTGTCTCTGTTTTTACATTCATGCTTGGCATCATGACAATCACCTTGATTTCGTTATCGTGATTTTAAAACTTCCATCCTCTTGTTCTTTTGTTTCATAGGTGTACCCTTTTTCATCTAATTCTGCAAACAAAAACATGGGACGACGGTCATTGATAATCGTCACCTGTTCTCCAACATCGATGATCTCCAATGCTTCTAATGTTTTCATCATAGGTTGGGGCGGCTCTAATCCCCGATTATCTAATATCATAGTTTGCTTGCCTCCTCTTCTTCTTTATAAAAGGTGACGTGATAATGCTTGCTGTCTATTTTTAATACTTCGTGATCAAACCCTTTGTTCTTCATAACCTTGAGAAGAGGGACAGGATTAAATGGAGCATGTAAAACGAACGTTTCACCTTCTTTCAAAGAACTAACCACACCCATAATCTTATGAAATGGTTCATTTTTCAGTTTTATATCTTCTCTAACGTCTAGTTCAATTACATTGTCTCTGTTACTCATCCATGAACACCTCACTTTTAAAATGTGAAATAACTATACCTCTATGATAATGATTTTCAATAAAGAGTGGAGTGATGTATATCACAAACAAAAAGAAGCTAACTCCCTAAATGAGCAGCTTCATTTTCTTCAATTACAACAAGGTGACTGACCCTGTTCATTTATGTGTTAATGGACCGGGGATCAGCCCCTGTAGCTGTTCGACAAAAGTGGTTACAGACACTGTTTAATGGAAAATATGATATCCTACCTCTAAATAGATTATGAGGAGGCATCTCAATGTCAGACAAAACAATTGGATTCATCGGCTCAGGCGTAATGGGAAAAAGCATGGCTATTAATCTTATGCAGGCGGGCTTTAGCCTTAATGTGTTTACGAGAACAAAAGAAAAGGCGCAAGAGGTCCTTGATCAAGGTGGGACGTGGAAGGAATCTGTTGCAGATCTCGCTAAGGACTTAGATATCATTATCACCATTGTCGGCTATCCAAGCGATGTCGAAGCTGTGTATTTTGGTGAAGATGGCATTATTGAAAATGCAAAAGCTGGTACATATACGATCGATATGACGACTTCTTCTCCTAAACTAGCTCAAGAGATTTACACAAAGGCTGAAGCAGCTGGAATTCATTCTTTCGATGCCCCTGTATCTGGCGGAGATGTTGGAGCTCGAAACGGGAACCTGGCCATAATGGTTGGTGGAGCTGAAGAGCAATTCGAAACCATTCGCCCTGCATTAGAAGCAATGGGGAGCAATATTGTGCTGCAAGGTGAAGCTGGTTCTGGACAGCACACGAAAATGTGTAACCAGATTGCGATTGCCTCTGGCATGCTTGGAGTTTGTGAAGCGATTACCTATGCAGAACACGCTGGCCTTGATCCCAAAACCGTTTTAGAAAGCATCTCCTACGGTGCAGCTGGTAGTTGGTCCTTATCCAACTTGGCACCTCGCATGATTGATCAGGATTTTGAACCTGGCTTTTATGTAAAACACTTTATAAAAGATATGAAGATTGCGATTGATGCTGCTGAGGATATGGATGTTCCTGTTCCTGGGTTGAAACTGGCTAAAGAGTTATATGATAAGCTGAGTGAAGCTGGTGGGGATAACAATGGGACACAGGCGTTGTATAAGTATTATCAGATGATGAAATAGAACGTGCCTAAATAGAAAGTGCCTGACCCCCACCCTGTTAACACAGTAAAGCAGCGGGGGTTAGGCACTTTTTCAAAGGCTTCCGCCTCGTAACTCTTTCATCCTTTCACGCACAAGAGGATAAAAATTTTGCTTAGCATGATCGGTTGTGTTCCCGCCAAAGAAACCCGTTCCTGGACAGGTTTTAACGGAATGTCCTTTACTGTCATCTAACACTCTTTCTCCTGTATTTAAATCCCACCAATGATGATACGTAATGGAATTAACGGACGGGGATAGGCCGAACTTTAAACTAAGCATGGCATTGACGAAGATGATCGTCTCTTTTTGTGCATTTGTCATTTGGTCGTTGCCCTTATTAAAGTTTCCGACGTTCTCTATCAGGATGCCACCATTATTCGCTATGGATCCAATCGTCCCTTGTGGGGTCTGATTGATGGGTCTGGATACAGCTAATCTTCCATCTGGAAATGTCGTTATGTTTTGCGCAATATTATTCCATCCCATTTCATTCATATGGTAGTTCTGCATGCCTTTTAACAGGGTGAAATGATTAGAACCGTTGAAATGGCTGTAGGAGGGCGACCAAGTATGATGCATTTGTAAACGGACGATGTTCCTAGTAAATGCTTTATTCATTAACCAGTCTTGAAATTCATCACGTGTCATTAAGATGTGCTGAGCTTCCATCTCAAGTTTCTTAGGTGGAATGCGTAAGGTCTGGCCAATGTAGATGATGTTGGATGATAATTTGTTGATCGATTTTATTCGCTGGACACTCACATCATGAGCTTGGGACAGTTTCCAAAGTGTATCACCTGCATTCACCTGATAGGACTTGGGCACTTTCAATCGCTGACCTACGAATATCAGATTAGACGGTAACCCATTCGTTATTTTTAAATCTTCTACTGTCGTACCATATTTGGAAGCAACCTTCCATAACGTGTCCCCTGCCTTCACGTCATACAATTGAGTTGGGTCTTGCGAGGCCGCGTCAACTGTATGATAAGTAAAAGCGAGCATAAAGGTTAAAATGATAAAAGATAATCGCATATATAAATTCCTCTCGTAGATATTTTCAGAAATCATCTCCTTTTAGTATGGTGAATTTTCTTATACCTATACCCCAAAAAAAGTGCCTGACCCCCACCGCTTTAAAGCAGTGGGGGTCAGGCACCTCCTATACGTTCAGATGTCCGATTTTCTCTTCAACTTCTCCCAAAATGGTTCCATCACTCACCAAACTAATCGCCCGGTCCATTTCTTTATACAGCACGCGATCTTCCACTAACTTCGGTACATATTGTCTCAGTTGATCGTAAGCAACTTGAGTACCAGCACCAAGCTTACTTTCTTTTAACAAATCAATTCCTTGCGCTCCATTCAACAACTCAATCCCAACGATTTTCTCCGTTTTATAGATGGTTTGAAGAGCTTTTAATGCAGCTGAGGTTCCCATGCTGACATGGTCTTCTTGGCCACCTGTGGTTGTGATCGAATCGACTGAATTTGGATGGGCATCGACCTTATTATTTGATACGAGTGATGCCGCTACATATTGAGGGATCATGTACCCGGAATGGAGGCCATTTTTTTCAATTAGATTAGATGGTAAATCGCTCATTTCCGAGGTAATTAAGCGATACGTTCTTCGTTCTGAGATGTTTCCGATTTCAGCGATGGCAATCGCAAGAAAGTCCATCGCCATGGAAACCGCTTCTCCATGACAGTTCGATGAGGAGATCGCTACACCACCACCGTCCTCTTCAAAGAGCAATGGGTTGTCTGTTGCTGCATTCATTTCCCTTTCAACCACAGTTTTGGCATAGTCGACTGCATCTTTACTTGCTCCGTGAACTTGTGGGATCGACCTTATACTTAAGGCATCCTGTGTTCGATAGTCCTTATACTTTTCAGCGATCTCACTGCCACGAATAATCTCATGAATGTTGTCGGTTGTTTTTTCCTGACCAGGGTGAGGTTTCACCTTGTTCAGTCGAGGATCATAAGCATATTTAGTCCCTTTTACCGCTTCAAACGATAGCATCGATATGACATCAGCTGTTTTTAATAGATTCATCGTTCGGTCAATAGCTAAAGCTCCTAGTGCGGTCATATCAACCGTTCCATTTATGAGCGAAAGCCCTTCTTTTTCATACAACTCGATCGGTTCAATACCTGCTAGCTTAAGGGCTTGGTCCCCATCGATCCGTTCACCATTCACGATCGCTTCTCCCATCCCCATTAGAACTAAGCTAATATGAGATTGATAGATGAGATATCCAAGTGATCCTTCACTTGGGACGACGGGAATGACGTTATGATTCAGAAGTTCAATGAGCTTTTCGACCGTTTCCAACCGAACTCCTGAATGGCCATGGGATAAGTTCTTCACCATCATCAACATAATCGCTCGGACTTGTTCTTGATCTAGCAAATCACCTACACCACAAGCATGGCTCATGATTAAGTTTTTTTGCAGTTGTTTTGAATCAGCTGTGGAGATCTTGATTTTCGAATTCTCCCCGACACCTGTCGTGATACCATACACGACACGCTCTTCCTCAACAAATTGCTGGACCATTTCGCGCCCTTTTTGAATCAGTTCCTTTGATTCTTCTGAAAGTTGGACAGATCGGGAAGCTTTTGCCACATCGACTAATTCATCAATGGTTAGATCTTCTCCTGAAATAAGAACGGGTGACGAATGCATTGAGACACCTCCTCCTTCTTGGTTGGTACGTCTTAGGCTTTCTTACGTTGTCTATAGCCGGTTAAAAAGGATAGCATGACATGAACGCCTGTTTTCACCGTCATTTGTGCCACATCTTTAACTGGATCGAGACAAACCAGATCCATCGCTTTTACGCTTGGATGCTGTCCTGCTTGATAGACCGCTTCAAACAGCTCACTTGTCCATAATCCACCTGGTGTTGAAGCCGGTACGCCAGGTGCTCCAGACATATCGAGTACGTCCATATCCACGGTTAAATAAATGACATCGACTTTCTTTGATAATTGATCGAGCGCATCTTTTACAATGGATACGATGCCTTCTTTTCTGACGTCTCGTATCGTTTTATAGTGAAGGCCTACATCATCCGCATAGTCTTTCAGGGACTTGCTATTAAAAAATCCGTGCAGTCCAATATTATGAACATTCGACCCTTGAACCGTACCGCTTTCGATTAGGTTACGAATTGGCGTTCCATTCGCAGGGCCAAACTCTTCAAGACTACGTAAATCAAAGTGCGTATCGAACTGCAGAACACCCACTTTCTGATCTGGGTGAACTTCTTTCCACCCTTTCACGAGCATGGCTGTAATGGAATGATCGCCCCCAATGGTTAGGGGGAATACATCTGGATGATGGGTTTGTTGTGCAGTCATAGCATCTTTAATGTTTTGATGGCATTGTGCAATATCTGTTACATGCTGGCGCACATCCCCCAAGTCCACCACGTTCAATTCCGTTAGGTCCACATCATGCTCAATGTTATAAGGATAAAAGGATTTCCAAGCTCTGCGAATCGCATCCGGGTTTTCACTTGCTGAGGATGCGCTAATCGAAGATCTGGATAGCGGGATTCCCATAATCGCTACGTCAAAAGTGTCCCAATCTATGGTGCCCTGGTGATGACTTAGGTCTTGAATCCACTCATGTACCTTAGGGTTTGGGTTGTCCCCATCTTTTGTCCAAACAAAAGATGGGGGGTTAATAATGGATAAGGGTATTGCATTATACTAACTGCCCTCCCTCTACGACTACATTTCCGTTTTTCACAACGGTATGGGTATGGTTCATGCCATAGTGGTACTGCAATTTCATATAGTTTGGTACATCAAATAGTACAAGGTCTGCTTTTTTCCCTTTTTCGATACTTCCTACTTCTTGTCCGCGTTTAATGGCATGAGCTGCATTAATCGTTACGGCACTCAGCACTTCTTCCATGGTCATTCCCATTTTGAGTGCGCCTAAATTCATAATGAAAGGCTGTGAAACTGTTGGAGAAGAGCCTGGGTTACAATCTGTTGCTAAGGCAACCGGAACACCTTGATCAATCATTTTTCTTCCATTTGCTGATTCAGCCATAAGGAAAAAGGCGGTTCCTGGTAACAAAACGCCTACAACGCCTTGTTCGGCCATTTGTTTGACACCTTCGTCAGATGCTTTTAATAAATGGTCAGCGGAGACTGCGCCTACTTCAGCAGCTAACTCGGCTCCAGCGTAAGGCTCGATTTCATCAGCATGGATTTTCGGTTTTAGCCCGTATTCTTTCCCGGCTTCTAAAATTCGACGGGATTGCTCTGGGGTGAAAACGCCTTTTTCACAAAATACATCATTAAACTCAGCTAACTCCTCTTTTGCTACTTCTGGAAGCATCTCGTTAATGACGTGATCCACAAAAACTTCTGGCGTTTCCTTCAAGTCCATTGGTACCGCATGAGCCCCCATGAACGTGCTTACGACATCCATGGCGTGATCTTCGTTAAGTCGCTTGGCAACGCGCAACTGTTTTAACTCATGCTCGAGAGATAGACCATAACCACTTTTCGCTTCGACCGTTGTAACGCCATGTAGGAAAAATTGATCTAGTCGGCTTTTACTCTCTTCATACAATTGCTCTTCATCTGTATCTTGTGTTGCTCGTGTCGTTGCATGGATGCCGCCGCCTGCATTCATGATCTCCATGTAAGACTTCCCGTTCAGGCGCATCTGAAATTCTTCTTCCCGACTTCCTCCATAAACCACATGCGTGTGCGGGTCGACAAGGCCTGGGGACAATACTTTCCCTGTAGCGTCGATCTCCTCAGCATCCGTCAACTTTTCTCTATAGCGACCGGCTAGTTCTTCATCAGATCCGATATCTTGAATTTTTCCGTCCTCAACCCACACGCTACCGCCTTCGATCACGTGTGGTTCCCCCATTTTTTCCTTCGTTAACGGGGACTCTGAACTTCCTTGGAACGTTAAAATTTGATTGGCATTTCGTATAAAAAGTGGCTTACTCATTGTCAAAACCTCCTTAGTCAAGCATTGGTATATTCATTCCGTGTTGTTTGGCTGTATCGATGGCAAGATCATATCCTGCGTCAACGTGACGGACAACGCCCATTCCAGGGTCTGTCGTTAACACGCGCTCGAGACGCTGTTCCGCATCTTTTGTTCCATCTGCTACAATGACCATTCCAGCGTGTAGGGAGTACCCCATGCCAACGCCTCCGCCATGGTGGATGGAAACCCAGCTTGCTCCGCCTACGCCATTAATCATTGCGTTAAGTAGTGGCCAATCCGCTACAGCGTCACTGCCATCTTTCATGCCTTCTGTCTCACGGTTTGGTGACGCTACGGAACCTGAATCCAGGTGGTCACGGCCAATGACAATAGGGGCTTTTAGGTCTCCTCTAGCAACGGCATCGTTAATGATTTTGCCGAAACGAGCACGCTCCCCGTAACCTAACCAGCAAATGCGGGAAGGCAGGCCTTGGAACTGAATTTTTTCCTGAGCCATTTTAATCCACTTGCATAAATGTTCGTTATCACTGAATTCTTGTAGGATTAACTCATCCGTTTTATAAATGTCCTCTGGATCACCTGAGAGAGCAACCCAACGGAAAGGGCCTTTTCCTTCACAAAACTGTGGTCGAATGTAAGCTGGAACGAAGCCTGGAAAATCAAACGCATTTTCTACGCCTTCATCTTGAGCAACCTGACGAATGTTGTTGCCATAATCAAATGTGATTGCGCCTAGCTTTTGCATTTGAAGCATCGCTTTTACGTGCGTCGCCATGCTTTGCTTTGATAGCTTCACGTAGGTATCAGGATCGTTTTGACGCAAATCAGCCGCTTCTTCTAGAGAATAGCCTTCTGGTACATAGCCGTATAATGGATCATGAGCTGACGTTTGATCAGTTAAGACGTCTGGATTAAATCCTTTCTCGATCATAGCTGGTAAAAGTTCAGCTGCATTGCCAAGTAATCCAATCGATAGAGCTTCTCTATTTTGCTTTGCTTCTAATGCCATGTGAATCGCTTCATCAAGGGTGTTGGCTTGCGTATCTAAATATCTCGTGTCGAGTCGGCGTTGGATACGAGTTTGATCCACATCGATGGCGATACAAACTCCATCGTTTAACGTTACGGCAAGTGGTTGTGCACCTCCCATACCTCCTAGTCCAGCTGTTAGGGAAATCGTGCCTTTTAAAGAACCGTCAAAATGCTGGCGAGCTAATTCACCGAATGTTTCGTACGTTCCTTGTACAATGCCCTGACTACCAATATAGATCCAACTTCCTGCGGTCATTTGGCCATACATCATTAAGCCTTTTTGGTCTAATTCATTAAAGTGATCCCAGTTCGCCCAGGCTGGTACTAGATTCGAGTTCGCCATCAATACTTTTGGTGCATCCTTATGAGACTTAAAGACAGCTACAGGTTTTCCGGATTGGATCAGCATCGTTTCATCCTCTTCCAGTTCAAGTAGCGTCTTCACAATGGCATCGTAAGACTCTTGATTTCGGGCTGCCTTTCCAATTCCGCCATAGACCACAAGATCTTCAGGGCGCTCGGCAACATCAGGGTGCAAATTGTTCTGTAGCATCCTTAGCGCAGCTTCTTGGATCCAGCCTTTTGCATGTAGTTCTGTTCCTGTGTACGTTTCCTTGGAATTCTTTGTATTTGTCATGTCTAACACCCATCTCCTCTAAATTTTCTGATAATTATATTGTAGAGATGAGTGTTATTGGATTATAGGGTGTTGCATTTTGATTTCCTTTTCTTTTTTTAGATGTATTATGGTTCGCATGAATCTTTGTGAATCTCGAATGATAATTTCCTCATGATATCTTTCATTTTTTTAGATGAATTCATTTTTTAATTTCTCTGCTGGCGAAATAACCTTGGGCTCACACCTGTATGCTCCTTAAAAATCCGGCTAAAGTAATTCGCGTTATGAAAGCCTGATTTTTCAGCGATGCTTTGAATTGGAAAATCCGTTTGAAGCAGCAATCGTTTGGCCTCTTTTATTCTGATATCACGGAGTAATTCGCGGAACGATTTCCCATGTTTTTTACCTAGTAAATGACTCATATAGGCTGGACTGCGATCAACAGATATGGCTATCGTGTTTAAATCGAGATCCGTTAGATGAAAGTTTTCTTCTATATAACGAAGCGCTTGCTCCGTAATATCCAAGCGAGAGCGCTCCTGTTGTTTTGCAACACCATCAATCACGTCATAAATAAACAGAATAAGCTCTTGCACAATTCTATACAGAACGGGGTTATAAAGGATCGTTTCAAATACTCGATGGTAACTTGTCTCATAGGAACCCGTGTCTAAGTAATGGTTTTTCATAAACCGACGGATCTGAGCCAAGATGCTGGTGAGCCGCGTTCGGACGAGTCCTGGGTCTGGATAAGGTTGATCCATCTGCAAAAATTCACGGTACATCCAATCTTTCAGCTGTTCTTTGTCTCCTTCTGAAAGCATGTCCACCCATTCGCGTTGTTCACCCGAGCTTAAAAAGGGATCAATGGCTTGCCATTGTTCCTCTAAATTAGAGGGGATGATCTGGCGGTACCCTGTGTAAAACGTTAACCCTACAGCATTTCTTGCGTCCTGATATTTTCTGTAAATGGACTGGCTTTCTTTCTCATCACAGTCATGCACGATGACAAGAGGCTCATCGTATGACGATTCCCAAGCTTTTAATAAGTGTTGGGCATCTTGAATCATTTGTTCAATCGATGTATTCATCACAACCGCAATCACATCTGTTACAGGAAACTGAAACCATGGATGTTGAATATGATACTGCTTTAGGAAGTAGCGCAAATCTTTTAAACGGCTTGGACTTTCGGTTTGTAATAAGAGAAGATGATACTCCTCCCCGATCTTTTCGTCATTTAAAAATAAGGCATGATACGAAATTACCGTCTCTTGCTGAAGACTTACACTATTAGTGGCATAGGGTTGGCGTTGCACCTTTTGAACACAATTCTCAACGGCATGTTTGATCGTGTCTGGTGTATTCGGCTTCACCAATAGCTCTTCTGCCTTGACCTCAATCGCTTGCATGGCTCTTGCAAACGTTGATTCCGTCGTCGTTAAAATTATAAATTTCACATAGCTGTACACACACCGCTTAAAATCGTTCCAGCCATCTTTCGAAATCATATCAAGTTCAACACAAATAATTTCAGGTTGTTTATTTTCAATACTCGTTATGAGTTCATCATAAGAATCAACAAGAATCGTTTCTTCAATCGGAATCGAATAAGCTTGGATCATCCAATTGATGCCGACCCGTTCATTGTGGTCTCGATCTGCAATAAGAAGCTTCATCGTTTGTCCCCTCATATTTGTTGAATTTTCTGAATATATGGCATTTTACCATGCGTAAGTGGGTTTGAGCGAGATAAAAAGTGTCGATAAAAAGTGCCTGACCCCCACTACTTTAAAGCGGTGGGGTCAGGCACTCCATTAGTCACTCCATTAATCTTCTATTTTATCTACAAAGAACATTTTGATGGCTGAGGCCACTTGAAGGACAAAGACGAATAGGACACTGGATCCGCCTAATGCAGCCAAGTACTTCACCCCATCTACACCTTGTGCTCCTCCAGCGAAAGCAACCATGATATAGGCGATGATTGCAATGGAGAAAGCCCAAATAAGCATCTTCCATTTTGCTGGTTCTTCATCGTAACGAATTTTCTTGGTAGACAACATAGCAATCGCTCGTACCATTGAATCGGCTGCTGTCGCGAAAGAAAGAATGAGCGCGATCATGACAACAGGGATGATGATAGGAGCTAAAGGCATATTCGCTAAGAATGTCCATAAACCTGCAACTGCCCCGTTTTCTTTAATTATAGATACTAGGTCAACAACTCCATTCTGTTGCCAATGTAAAGCTGTTCCACCAAAAATACCGAACCAAAGAACGCTGAAGAAAGCTGGTAAAATCCAGTTGATGAGCATAAACTGGCGAATCGTACGCCCATATGAAATAACAGCAAGGAAAATTCCCATTAGCGGTGCATAAGCGATCCAAATCGCCCAGTCATATAGGGTCCACCATGTAACAAGTGCTTCTCC
Organism: Pontibacillus sp. HMF3514; assembly: GCF_009858175.1. GTDB lineage: Bacteria > Bacillota > Bacilli > Bacillales > BH030062 > Pontibacillus. The sequence continues at coordinate 1,190,631 of NZ_CP047393.1, read as the reverse complement.
ACCAATAATTCCTGGATCAAGACCCCACTCCCAGAAGTTTTGGAACCAATACCCAAGTCCGGCAGTTGAAGATTGTAAGATATATAGAGTCGGACCGATCACAATAAGTACGACTAGAAGAACATAAAACACGTTCGCATTGAGCGTTGCCACTCGACGAATTCCTTTATCTAACCCTTTAAGTGCCGACAGGGTAAATATTCCCGTAATCAAGAATGCCACCAATAGCCAAACCATAGGTCCTTGTTGAATGCCATAAGTCGCTTCAATACCTGATCCAATTAATGCTAGCCCTGCTCCTAAAGAAGAAGCCAAGCCAAGTGCTATAGCTAAAACAGCAAGTGTATCAATAATGGCAGGCCATATTCCCTTTGTTATTCGATTACCGAATAATGGTGTAAGAGAGCCTGATACAGATAAATTGTGTTTTCGATTAAAATACACATAAGCGATTACCAGTCCACTTAATGAATACATCGCATATGGAATAAAGCTCCAGTTGTATAATGAGCGCCCCATTGCGAAAATGGCTGCCATATTCGTTCCGGGTTCCACGCCCGTTTTAGCCATTTCCCCATAGATATTGCCAAAATAAATGATGGGCTCATTCACTCCATAGGTGATAACTCCTGTGGCAATTCCACCTGTTAAAGCCATAGCAAACCAAGAACGAAAAGGGTGTTTAGGTTTTGCGTCTGCCCCTCCCAAGCGGATATTACCAATCTTCGAAAACGTAACAATACTCACTAGTATTAGAGCAACTATAGATATAATTTGATAGAGCCACCCAAGCCCTTTTAAAGAACCATAAAATCCATCCTTAGAGAGTTCAGCTAACAACTCATTGTTAACAATCCCTAGAAGAGCTCCTCCTCCAACGACAAAAAATGCTGGGATAAACACTCCTTTACGCGTGTTCTTGTCTACATTTTGTTGGAGCTCCGTATTACTATTCCGCTCTGGTTCTAATGACATCTTCCTTTTCCCCTTTCTCCGATTTGATTAAGATAAAGAAGCCGATAAAGATAGCTATTTCATTGGTCTTGATCCCAATTAGCTCCTTCATTGAAATATACTGAAATTATATAATATTCAGATATTTTTAAGAAAGGTAGATATCTTTTGATCTTCAACAAATCCTTTTGATTGTTTAGATAGATTCGTTATTCACGTCTCACAAAACATATAATTTTCTTAGATTTGTTTGATTTTTTTCGATTTCGAGTGTCTCTCCCCAGAAAAAGTGCCTAAAAAGTGCCTGACCCCCACTACTTTAAAGCGGTTGGGGTCAGGCACTCCATAACAAAGGCAGAATTCCATTTAAGATGGGAATTCTGCCTTTTTCACATTACTTACTTCAGTAGACTCATTAACGTCTTTAGTCAAATACACACCCAAGAGTGCAAAAACGAGGATCCCCGATAAGATAAGAAGCGCCATGGAAGCTCCTATTGTAGGAATGAATAGCGTAAATCCCCCTATCAACAGAACACGTATACCAACACCCGTAGCTCGAATAAAGCTCTGAACTCTTCCCATTAGCGTGGTTGGAATCAAATTCATCTGAAGCGTCTTCATATTAATACGCGTTCCAGCATTCCCCCATCCCATAAGCACGGCCATGAATAAGAACAGTCCTACAGCCGGGATTTGTGATACACTGACGACAGCCAGCGCAAACAGGGTAATCGTTATATAGATTGATAGGATTGGTGTGAATTTTTTGACCAAGGTATTCACCGTAAAACCTGCCAACACCGCTCCTCCTGCAAATATCATTTCAAACGAGGCGTACACTGATGCATCTGTTTCTAGTGAATTGGCAATGTAGATCGGCAGGACATAGTTCAATCCCATCACCACAATAAACGGCATCGAAGCCGATAGGAAAAAGACGAGCATCTTCGGCTTTTCCTTCAGAAATTGCCATCCTTCAATGAAGTCCGCTACCATGGTTGGCTGCTTAACATTTTTATCTCGTTTTACTTGAGGTTGGTATTTAATGAATCCGAAAAGAATAAATGCAACCAAAAAGGTAATGCCATCCAGAATTAAGATGGTTTTCAGTCCAAATGCCGTAATCAAAATCGTTCCAACGGCTCCGGCCACCATGGTACCCGCCTGCCCTTGCACTTCCATCACACTATTAATCTTTCCAAAGTTCTTCTTCGAGAAGATCTCCTGGCTAATCGCAAAAATTGTTGGGTAGTGAAACATATTATAAAGAATACTGACCAGAAAAATGACCATTAATAAAAAACTCGAGTATTCTTCAATGTACCAACCCGAAATCCCAAGTCCCGTCAAAAGAAGGAATCCTGACAAATCATAACCTCGGTGTAGCTTCACTCGATGAAACCGATCAATTAACACTCCTGCATAAGGTGATATAAAAAAACCGAGAATGGTTGCGATGAGTGTAATAACACCAAGTAGTTGCTCTCCCCCATCCTGATTCACCAAAAACCACGGCACTCCGATCATGGTTAATCCTGTACCTATGTGAGAAACCAGATTTGCTGTAAAAAACCATTTAAAGTTTGGGTTGTCTCGTAATCGTCCCATGTATATGTCTCCTTACTTTTCTTATCATACATCTCATTATACAGACTCCTACTCCCCCCTGCTTTGTACGAAGGTATGGAGTTTTTCTCATTCAAAAGGCTGAGAAAAAAAGTGCCTGTCACTCCCCGGAATTTGTCGGATTCATCATCCCATTCGACAAAAACCGGGTGGTGACAGGCACTTTTATTACCTTTTCTCTACCAAGCGATTCACTTGCTGATTAATGATTTCGATTTGCTCGACGACTTGTTTGTTTTGGGTGGTGTGTTGGTCAATAGATGCTGAGATTTCTTCTGTTGATGCGGTACTTTGTTCGATTACTGCTGCAAATTCGTTTACGGAAATCTCCACGTTTTGGGTTTCTTTATTGACTTGAGCTGCAATATTTTGGACATCGGTCATATCTTGATTAAGCGTTTGGATAGATTCGTAAATGTCATCGAAAATAACTTTCGTGGCATCGGTTTCTCGGATGTTTTCATCCATTTGAGTCGCGATGCTGCTCATCTGAGTCTGGGACTTATCGTTACTTGCGTACACTTCGGATAGATTATTTGAAATCTCTTTTGCAGTGTTTTCTGTCATTTCAGCTAACTTCCGTATCTCTTCTGCAACAACTGCAAAGCCCTTACCAGCTTCTCCAGCTCTTGCTGCTTCAATCGACGCATTAAGTGCCAATAGATTCGTTTGGGAAGTGACCTGTTGAATGGACTCAAGTGACGCTACAGATTCGCTTACGTGTTGACTAAGCGTATGCATATCCTCTGCCATCGATTCAATATGATTTTTAAACGTATCCATTTGTAATTGAAGATTCTGCATACGTTCACGCCCCAGTTGTGAGCTCTCCCCTGTTTCCTGGGTACGTTCAAGGGTTTGTTCAGCACTTCCCATCATATTTTGAACCATGGTATTCGTATTTTCAATTGAATTCATAATATCCGTGATTGTATGACTTTGAGCTTGGGTTCCTGATGCTATTTCTTGAATGGCGCTATTCATTTCCACAAACGATTGTTGGTTATGTTCACTCTCTTGTGATAGGTTGTGTAAGCGTTGAGCAATGTCTTCTGTTTGGTTTGTCATATGATTATGATTTACCTCTTCCTGTTTCAGACGCTCTTCCACTTCAACTTGAAGATCATTCATTTTATCTGTCACACTTTGGCTCACAATCATTTGTAAGTATAAGACTACTAACACAAGCGTAAATACAAGTAATGTTTTCCCAAGTGTCGTCGTTAAAATAGGGTCGTACATGATGTAATAAGTAATAATGAGACCTAACGATAGCGTAGCACCTAGGATAAACTTTGTTTTCTCTAAGTAAAGGGCCGAGCAAACTAATAAATAATAAACAATAAATGCATTTTGGTCAGACGGTGTGTTGTGCATAAGAGTTGCTACAATAGCAGCTAAACCAACTATGGCTATATATGGAGCAACGGTAACATAAGCCTTTTTAAAATAGGAAAAGCCTACAATACCTGTTAAAGTCAATCCACCTAATAGAAGCGTTAAAATAGTAGGTAAACCAGCCTTTAAACTAATATCTATCCCTGTAGCTAATACGGTTGAAATCCCTAACATAATGAACATAACTCTGTTCTTACGCAACAGCGCCTCATACCTCACACTGTAGTTTTCCAAATTGTCCACCTCTTCAATATTCTCTTTTTCTTTTATATCGTCAGTTTACATCAGAAATTTATATAGTCTCTTATTAAAACATGAATTTTATATAAATCTTTTCACCTATAATTATGGAAAATATGAAACTTAAAAATGGACTTCGATGTAGAGAATGAAAACGATTAATACAGAGGATTTTAGAAGATGAAGAAAAAAGTGCCTGTCACTCCCCGGAATTTGTCGTATACCTCATCTCATTCGACAAATACCGGGTGGTGACAGGCACCTTTATTGATACCGTTTACCATTCCCAAATGCTCCATTTACTGTGCAGGTAGTTGCAGCTTTTTGCGCCCCTGTCTCCAGTGCTTTTGTCATTTGATTATATTCGATATAATCCTTTAAAAATCCAGCAATAAAGGAATCTCCTGCCCCTAATGTGTCTACGACATCAACTGTTTTGATATCTTTATAACAGATTTTCCCATTTAAAGATGCAATTGCTCCCCTATCACTTCTAGTTACGACGACAACATTCGTTCCATAACCATGTATGAGATTAATCGTTTCCTCTATTTCTTGCTCACTCAAGTGACTACCAGATATAAAACCAAATGATACATAAGGACAGATTTTTTCAAGGTGATCAAAGGTATAGTGGTTCGAAAAGTCATAAGAAATAGGAATGTGTTTACTTAACAAAGGAATGTGTTCATCACTATTACTATAAAGACTTGTATGAAGAATATCGTGTTCTTTAATGAGATTTAAATCCTTTTCATTTATTTTTATGGACAGATCGTTTTGAATGCCCCCTTTATTGTTATCAACAAAGATACGATCATGACGACTATCCAGATTAACAAATGCTTTACCGCTTTCCCCATAAGCTCTTCTTACTCGCGATATCGTAACATTTTGTTTTTGTAAGGTTTGTAACATATGATCACCAATATCATCACTTCCGATAATGCCAATATAAGAAGATTTCTTGGCACCATATATTTTTGACATCACCGCTACATTCAACGCGTTTCCGCCTGGGTACATGGTTTCTTGATCAAGGTACACATCTGCTACGTTATTGCCGATTGTTATGATTTTCATAATGTTCGCCTCCTAAAAAAGTGCCTGTCACCACCCGAATTTTGTCGCATGCTCTATCCCATTCGACAAATACCGTGTGGTGACAGGCACCTTTATAACAACTGCCAGACCCTATTATAAACTTCCTTCAATGGAATATCATTTTGCTCGGCAATCTGTTTACATTCATCATACTCCGGGGACCGTTGCATCACTTCACCATTATGTAGACCTTCTTTAATTTGAATATCTCCCCAAGGGGTTGTAAGTGTCTGGAACCTTCTTTCAAGCCTATGAACAGATAGTGGGTAGTATCGTACCCCTAGGGTTGTCGTTTCTTTGAATAGTACCTCTTTCAAGGAATCTAACTTCGACTGATCACACAAAAGTTGCAGAAGAATCCCAGGACGATTTTTCTTCATAAAGATGGGAATGTAATACACGTCATTTGCCCCAAGTTCAAACAGCTTATCCATTACATAACCTAACCACTCTGGTGGTGTATCATCTAAATTCACTTCAACTTTTATCATGTTAGCATCCTCATGTTCATCATAGTGATGGAAACGTTGACTCATGGGTTCACTTCCTTCTCACATTCTTCTATCTCTATAAAATTAACCGTCCATAGTTTCTTCTGTCAATTTATTGAGCAAAAGCCTTACATTGGATAAAAATAACCCGCTTCATCAAACTTCATGTCCACTGGTTCTTCTAACACTTCAATATGCTCTTGGTCTTTAACCTCATTAAAAATGACCTCAGAAACATATAACTCCCCAATGTGTAACGTATTCGGAATTCGCACAATCCGAGCTTCTTCATCATTAACTCCCCAAGTAGCTCTTAATGCTGCTTGTAAAGCTTCCCGATCACTATCTAAGACAATCGGAATCTTTGCACGATCTAGAAAGGTACTTGTAATCACGTTTTCATTCATCGCTTGGAAGTGGATTTTGTCAAATAAACGTTTCGTCGTTAAATCCGCTAAGCCAATGCCTAGCGCATTCCCATGGCTCGCTTCACTAAGGTCTGAAGCAATAAGGTATTTAACAGAAGGGCTTTCAGGCTCTTCAACACCTAGTACACGAATTCTTCCTATAATATTGGTATCCATCCCTGTTCCACTATAGTTTTTGCCAATTTCATCAACAACTAAAATATCCATCTCATTTACAGGTAAACTTGGCATAAGCTCAACGGATTCGGTCAATAATTTTGGTTCACGATCATCAATATCTTGAGGTGAAATAGCTTCCAGTATAGTGGTTTCTTCGTGGGCATTCTCTACAATAGCAAATCCAAAAAGGGTGTTTGTATTGGAAATCGCAACGCGACCAACATCGGGCATCATGTCACGAATCCCCTTGATTCCGTGTGTATGTAGAGCAAGCGCCTGCTTATGCTTCCCCATTCCAATGGAAGCCATTTTCAAAATACCGCTTTCAAATGTGCTCTTAAAATCGGTATGAGCTTTCACTCGTCCCATTACAATAATTCCATCAGCATTATATGCGTGTTTGTCTGTATAAACAGGTACACCATCATCTGTTTGTCCCACTTCAACGACATCCATAGATGAACGGATTTCACATCCTGTTGCTTCTTCTGTTACCCCTAAGCCTTCTAGGACCTCCACTTGCCCTTCTGCTGTTGCGCCACCATGGCTTCCCATTGCCGGTATGATGAATGGGGTCGCACCACGCTTTTTCACTTCTTCACCAGCAGACTTTACAATGAGGGAATGTTTGCAATCCCTCGACTCCCGACTGTAATAGCCACTTCCATACCAGGTTTAATGGAATCATCTGCACCAACTTTAGCGAATTGTTCAGCCACGATCTTTGGAATATCTTGTATGGGGGTAGTCTGAAACTTTTGTTTGATTTTAGCCATCTTTGGAAACGTCATGAAAAACTTCCTCTCATGTTTATGATTTTCGGAATGTATCCAATAAAAAACAGCAAGAAAGCAAGAGACCACTATGATCTCTTGCCCTCTCTTTTTTATTCTTGAAGAGCTTTATCACGCGGAGCTAAGTCAATCGCAATACGAAGGGCTTCTTTCAGTGATAACTCATCTGCAATATTTTTACCAGCAATATCAAAAGCTGTGCCATGATCAACACTTGTGCGAATAATCGGGAGACCTACTGTTATATTAACCCCAGCTTCTAATCCTAATACCTTAATCGGACCATGTCCTTGGTCATGATACTGGGCGACAACGATATCAAAGTCTCCTCTTTTCGCTCGGAAGAATAGGGTATCGGCTGGTAGAGGACCAACAACATTAATGCCTTCCTCCTGAGCCTTTTCAACGCCTGGAATTACTTTCTCTTCCTCTTCCCCATTTCCAAAGAGACCATTCTCTCCAGCGTGTGGATTAATCCCACATACCGCGATACGTGGTGACTCGATGCCTGCTTTCTGAAGGGTCTCGTGGGCCATTCCAATGACTTTATACACACGTTCAGAATCAATCTTCTTGATCGCATCCATAAGCCCAATATGCGTTGTGACGTGAATCACTCGGAGGTCAGGAGCTGACAACATCATTGCAAAGTCTTTCGTATTTGTTAACTCTGCTAGAATCTCAGTATGACCCGGGTAGATATGACCAGCTTTATGAAGAGCTTCTTTATTCAACGGTGCTGTGCAAATCCCATGTATTTTGTTCTCGTTTGTTAGTGTAATAGCAGTTTTCAAATAATGAAATGCCGCATTCCCTGCTTCAGCGGAAACCTCTCCCCACTTCAGGTCATCGGAAACCAATTCTAAATCTAACACATCAATTGTTCCATGTGTGTACTTTCCGTCTTTTGGCTCCTGAATTGAATTTAAATCTAAGTTTACATTGGTTACATCCAATGCACGTTCTAAGATTTTTTTATCGCCAATGACAAATGGTTTACATTGTTCGTATAGGGCTGCATCTTGTAAGGATTTAACCGTGATTTCGGCTCCTATTCCGGAAGGATCACCCATAGTAATGGCGATGGTAGGCTTTTGAGTCATTGTATTACGTCCTCCTTTAGTTCGATCTAATCTTTGAACATTTCAACTAGGAACATGGAATTTTCTGGTACATAACTGATTAACATTACATCGACGATTAATACAGCTAAGAATATCAAGACCGCTTTCGATAACTGTTCGAGCTTTACCTTGGATATTTGCATGGCAACAAATAGGTTAACCCCAAGTGGTGGCGTCACCATTCCGATGGCTAGGTTAACGACCATAATGATTCCAAAATGGATCGGATCAATCCCTAATTGCATCGCAATCGGTGCAAGAATCGGTGCAAGAATGATTACGGACGCAGAGGTCTCAAAGAACATTCCTACGATAAGTAAAAATAGATTCACAATTAATAAGAAGACAATCGGGCTGTCTGAGAACTCAATAAAGGATTGTGCAACCGTCTGAGGAATGCGTTCCTTTGTTAAGAGCCAACCTAACAGTCCTGCATTTCCGATAATAAGCATAATGATAGCTGTCGTAATCCCGGACTTCACGAAGATCGGGATAATATTCTTAAATGTAATTTCTCGATATACAACTGTTCCAATAAGAAGAGCATAAGCTACAGCTACAACAGCCGCTTCAGTCGGTGTGAAGATCCCACCATAAATTCCGCCTAGGATAATCACTGGCATAAGCATAGCAAATATAGCATCTAAGAAAGCCTTGAGTCGTTCTTCATTTGTATAAGACTTCGTTCCTTTGTAACCTTTCCGTTTCGAGATGATAAAGGCTGTTAATACTAAGGAACCACCAATTAAAATGCCTGGCACAATTCCTGCTAGGAATAAATCTCCAATGGAAACTCCTACTACAACTCCATATAAAATCATTGGAATACTAGGCGGGATGATAACCCCTAGCGCTCCCGCTACAGATTGAACAGCAGCCGCAAAGTTGACGTCATAATGCTTGGCTACCATCGCTGGAATCATAATGGAACCGATTGCCGCAACCGTTGCTGGACTTGAACCAGAAATAGCTGCAAAGAACATGGATGTGACAACCGTTACCCCTGCTAAACCACCAGTCATTGAACCAACTAATGTGTTTGCAAAATGAACAAGTCTTTTTGAAATACCACCAGACTCCATTAACGAACCAGCTAAAATGAAAAATGGAATTGCCATAAGAGGGAATGAATCAAGTGACGTAAAGATTCGTTGAACCACTACGAGTAAAGGTAAATCACCACTTGTGGTAATGGCTAACGTAGAAGCTCCCCCAATCGCTAACGCTATCGGAACTGTGAGAACAAACATAATGAGCATGGATACTAATAATGTGACTGTCATGTTTGTTCCCCTCCTTTAAAATTCATAATGTTCTCGATCACAATTGCGATACAATTGATGATCATGAAAATAGATCCAACAGGAATTGCTGCATATGCCCATGCCATTGGTATCCTCATGGCTGGAGATGTTTGAGTTGATACATTTGAAACCATTTCAAACCCGTATTGAACGAGAACTGCTAAAAATACAATTGAACCTAGATATACTAAAATGTTTAAAACCTTGATAGCTTTTTCAGGCAATAGCTCTTTGATTGCATCTACTGATATGAGTTCCATCTTTCGTATGGCCAAGGCTGAACCAATGAACACCGCCCAGATCATAATGTAGCGAGCTAATTCCTCAGACCAACGTAGTGACTCATCGAGAACAAACCTTGAGAACACTTGATAGAATACGACTGCGGACATCACCATTAATAATACAGCTAGTAAAACGCCTAAGATTTTATTAAATCCATCGATTGATTTGATTATTGCTCTCATCATACCCCTCCTTCTTAGAAAAGTTTGGCCTTTCCCTAATTAGGGAGTGGCAAGATGCTTTTCTATTAAGGTCCCATTCTTTAAATCTTCTCTTCATAAAAGGAAGATGTGGGGGAGTACGCTTCCCCACACCTTCTATAAGACTACTTATTTTGCAGCGTCTTGAATTTTTTGAATTAATTCTTTACCAAATTTCTCTTCATACTTCTTATAAACACTCTTCGTTGCTTTACGGAATGCATCTTTATCTACATCTTCAACAACTTTCATACCTTCTTCTTTCAGGTCAGCAACCATTTCTTTGTCCATCTTTTTAACAAGTTGACGTTCATACTCTGCGCCTTCTTGAGCTGCTTCTTGAAGTACTTTTTGATGCTCTTTAGAAAGACCGTCAAATACTTTAGAGCTCACTAGAAGAGCTGCTGGAGAATAGAAATGACCTGTAAGTGTTAAGTGATCCTGTACTTCAAAGAACTGAGAAGTCTTGATGATTGGTACTGGGTTTTCTTGGCCATCTACTACACCTTGTTGAAGTGCTGTAAACAGCTCAGTGAATGACATCGGTGTTGGATTAGCGCCCATTGCTTCAAAGGAATCCATGTGTACTTCATTTTCCATCGTACGAATCTTAAGACCTTCTAAATCTTCTGGCTTTTCAATAGGACGTTTACTGTTTGTTACGTTACGGAAACCGTTCTCCCACCAAGCAAGGCCTTTGATGTTAGAATCTTCTAGTTTCGTTAGTAAATCTTGTCCAACTTCACCGTCTAGCACTTTGTAAGCATGTTCACGATCTTCAAAAAGGAAAGGTAGGTCTACCACGTTGATTTCAGGTGCGAATCCACCAAGAGGTCCTGTTGAAGATAGAACCATATCTAATGTACCTACTTGCAGACTTTCAACCATGTCACGCTCTCCGCCAAGAGAACCGTTCGGGAAGATTTCAATTGTAAGTTCACCATCAGATTTTTCTTTCACTAGTTCAGCAAACTTCTCTAAACCTTTGTAATAGTGAGAGTCTTCCGCTAGAGTCATACCAACTTGTAGGGTTTTCTTTTCTGACTTACCCTCTTCTTTCCCTTCACTTTCACTACCACTCGCTTCTTCGCTATTTCCTCCACAAGCAGCTAGTAAGCCAAATACAAGTACTGTTACCATTAAAAATAAACTCTTTTTAAATCCCTTCATGTTTCTTCCTCCTTTAGAATAGAAAAAAATTATGTTAAAGAACTCACTTATTTAAATGAGTGTTCTTTTTCACCCAAAAGTGTTTCTAATGCGTGAATTAAAGCATGCTCACGCCCAAATGCTCCTGCCTTCGTAACAAGGGGGAGACCGTCATGAGGTCCTCCGAATAATTCCCCATAAGGAATACCAGCTTCAACCTCTCCCATGACTCGAATGCCTTTTCCATCTAACTCATTACAAGTAACTCCTGCAATGTCGCCTCCTGTTAAGACGAGACCTTGAATGTTTTGCTTCTTAAGGAGAATACGTGTGATTTCCCCTATGGTTTTAGCTATGAGTTGTCCAAGTTCAAAGTTTGATAGATTCATTGACTTCTGAAGCGCTTTCACTTCATCGAAAATAATAGGGTCACGATTCGTTGAGATAATCAAGTCTCCTTCTTGTAGAAGACCAATCCCTTCTTGGACAATACGCTGAACTTCTTGTTCTTTCTCCTCTTTGTTAAAAAACTTACTAGGATTAATAATAATTTCATTAAGCTTATTGTTTTCTTTTAAAGCTTGAATTTGATTGTGCGTCACCATACTCATGCTACCCGCTACGAATAAGATGGGGTGACGTGCTTTTCTTTTTTCAAGTTGATTTGGCTCAAACTTTTCTACATTCTTACTCAAATGAGCTGCGATTCCAGCTGATCCTACCCATAATGCTTTTTGCTCTAGTGAAGCTCCAGCTTTTGAAATGAGTTTTAGATCCTCATCGGTTTTTGCATCAAGTACGATAACCGATGATGGATTCGCTTCAGCAAATTCTTTCAGCTTGACTGACAAGTGCTCCGATCCATTTCGTACATCTTCGAGCGTAATTAAGCCGACTTTACGTTTGCTTTGCTTCTCTAATAACCTCTGAAGATGACTATCTGTTACCGGGCAAGTCGGATCATTTGAGAACTCGGATTCTTTGAGTGGTACACCGTTTACATAATGAAATCCTTGTTCTGTAATGCGGTGACTGCTTGGAAATGCAGGTACTACAAGTGCCACATCGAAGGAAGATTCATCCATCACTCCATCAATTTCTGCACCAACATTTCCTCTCATCGTCGAGTCAATTTTCTTGAAGATCTTCTTAACGCCACTGTTATGTAACGTTGACGCAATGTTTCGGACTCGATTGTAAGCCATTTCAGATTCGATTGCGCGACTGTCAGAATTTATGACAATCACATCTCCTGTAATGTTTGAGGGTACAAGCTGAGATTCAGAAAACAGTACTGTTGTTTTAAGATCTTGCTTAGCAAATTGTACTCCTGTGTCACTAGCTCCTGTTAGATCGTCTGCTATGATCGCTAAGCTCACCATCTTCTTCTCTCCCCCCTTTCTTCGCAATGGCTTTTAAAATATAAACAAATACTAGTGTGTAATTTTGAAACACAAGTAAGCGTTTGCAATATCTATGTTAAATCACTGTGTTGCATTTAGCAATACATTTTAAAAAATTTTCAAAAAAAATTGGCGTAAACTATTTAAGTTTACGCCAAAGCGTGGTTCTGTTAATCCCTAATCTCTCCGCAGCCTTAGACTGGTTCATATCTTCTTCTTCTAGCACTTTTTGGATGATTTTCCTCTCAATATCTTCTAAAGTACCTTCAATCTTGATTCCGTTGTCGTTTGCAACAGTATCCTCACCATTTATTCGTTTCCTGTTCAAAATCGATTGGATATGATTAAGATCTATATAATACGATTCAGATTCTTGAACCAGTTGTTCAATGATTTGTTTTAATTCGTCTACATTCCCTAACCAGTCATAATCGATCAGCAATTCTAATGCATCTTCTCTAACACCAACTACTTGTTTTCCGAACCTGGAATGGTTTTCTGAAATAAATAATTGAATTAAATTTTTAATATCTTCTTTTCTTTCTCGTAAAGGAGGATGCTCAATCACATATCTAGCTAATTGATAATAGAGGTCTCTGTCAAACTTCCTCTCATCAACCAAGCGTTCAATATTTGGAGAAGAAGATAGGATCCATTTAGGACCAGTTGCCGTGTGTTGCAACTGTTTCACTAATGACAACAACGTACGCTGCGCTTCTAACGAGAGTGCATCCACTTTCCGTAAATAAACGCTGGTTTCAACCTTTTGAAAAAAATCTTCTTCAATAAGTTGATTCAGTTGATCATCAGAAATTAAGTGACAGTGAATCACTATGAACGGATTTTCGAATTCCTGACGAGTTAAATAAATGGATTGGGCGATGAGTTCCTTCCCATTCCCTTCTTCACTTTTAATCCATACTGGTTCATCTATGTCCTTACATTGATCAATCTGCTTCAATACCCTTTGGGTGGATTCACTATGACCTGAAATCGGGATAAATGGAACTTCTTGCACCATTTCAATAAAAGGCAAATTCTCAAAGCTCGAATTCGTTAAACGGTGATTAAACAGTCTTTCTGCAGTAAAGATTATGGTTTCCTTCATCGTTACTGCAGAGAACCTCCAAAGGTCATCTTCAATGAGAACACTTTTCTTTATCTCCCCGTTTTCTTGTTTGGCTTGATGAATCATACTCTCGACTTCTTTGATCTCCTTCGGGTCAACATGAATGAAGTCTGATCTCCAAGTTTGGTTCTGGAATAACCATTCACCATCATGATTCAGGACTGCGATGGAGCGTTCATCTTTTTCCAAGATATTTTTGTAAAAAGACAAGTCATTGTTAAGCCTGGAAAATAAGCGATGCGTGCGTCTCGCATCCTCCAGAGCTTCTAACACAGCTTCTTTACCTGATGTGATGAGAATCCCATTTAACCCAATTCTTTTCGCAGCTTCCGTTGTTATAACATCTCCAATAACTACTTCGAATCCATCCTTCTTTAGCTCTTGCAGTTTGGACTCTACTTCTAGATCATGGTTTATGGTCATCGTTCTCACTTGTATGTCTAATAGATTACATATCGTTGAAGCTCCGCGCGTAATGTTTGGAAATCCAACAATTCCCGCTTTTCCTGTAAAACCTTTCACCATCGTCATAATGCGCAGGATATCATAACCAAATTCTTGGATATCAACTACAGGGATTTTCACATGCTGTTCAATCAGAGAAGAAGTACCTCCTCGACTGATAATCAGGTCAAAACCTTCTTCCTCAGCTTCTCGAGCATAAGCTAATCCCTCTTCAAGATTCCCTTGTTTTATGTATATATCAAAGTCATCTACTTCTTCTGCAACTTCTTTAACGATTTCAACTAACCCTTCATACGGAGTTATTACTAAAGCTTTTATCATAAAACCTCTCCTGTTGCAAAAATCAACACACTCTTATTTGTAACATAGGTTGGAACCGTTTACAATAATCTACTCTCATGTTTTTCCTTATACGACGATTTAATTTTGGATAAAGAAGGAAATATGTAAGACAAATGATTTTTTATCATAACCAGCACAAAAAGGGACTCCGCTAATAAGCGAAGCCCACTCTCAAAAAGATTATTCGATTGTCCCCATCATAGCGCGTAATACATTCGGATGGTCTGCAAAGTCTTTCGTTCCAGCACCATATCCAACATCATCTACTCGCATCGTTGGAATTGGCCCATACTCCTCTACAAAGTTAGCCACAATGGCAGCTCCTGTTGGAGTCGTTAGCTCACCTGTTATATTGGTTCGCTGAATAGGAATGCCTTTCATAATTTCTAATGTGGCCGGAGCTGGAACGGGATACAGTCCATGAGCGATTCGGATTTTTCCGTTCCCTACCGGTATATTTGAGGCATATACTTTTGAAATTTGGAGTTGGTCCATTAGGATACACGTACCGACAATATCAATAATCGAATCAACTGCGCCTACTTCATGGAAATGTACTTTCTCAAAAGGCATATTGTGTATTTTTGCTTCTGCCCTTCCTATCTTTTCAAAAATCTTTAGTGCCATTTTCTCTACATGCTCATTGAAGCCAGCTTGGCTAATGAGTTCAACAATGTCTGAATAGTGCCTGTGGTGATGATCATGTGAATGGTCATGTCCATGGTGATGGTGATGATGATGATCATGACTATGATCATTTTCATGTGTTTGATGACCATGGCTGTGGCCGTGATCATGCGTGTGATTATCATGACTGTGACTATGTTCATGAGCATGTGTATGAACATGTTCGTGAACATGCACATGCTCATGATGAAGAAGTACATCAAACTTCGTTGCTGACACACCTGTTTTCACAACTTTGTTAGATTCGATATCATACTCTTCTTCAATGTTTAACTTTTTCAATTCCTCTTTCAACAAACCCAGGTCCCCGCCAAGGTCTAAGAGGGCTCCGATGGTCATATCTCCACTAATCCCAGAGAAACAATCTAGATATAAGGCTTTCATTTTTGATTCATCCTTCTGTCTGTGTATTTTTATGAATAAGGGATACGTAATAGCCTGCACCGAAACCGTTGTCGATGTTGACCACACTAATACCTGGAGAGCACGCATTTAACATGGAGAGTAAAGCTGACATTCCTTGAAAGTTCGCTCCATATCCGACACTAGTTGGAACAGCTACAATTGGATTTTGGATAAGTCCACCTACTACACTAGCTAAAGCCCCTTCCATTCCAGCTACTACGACTGTAGCTTCAGCTTGTTCAATATCCTCTAAGTAGTGAAATAATCTATGAATCCCTGCTACGCCAACATCGTAAATACGTTTCACTGGTGAACCAAATGCTTCAGCCGTAACAGCCGCTTCTTCTGCAACATTTAAATCAGATGTGCCAGCACACACAATAGAAACATACCCATCGTACAAGTAAGTTGGTTCATCTTTATGACGCCAAAATAGTGTTCGAGCATCCTCGTTATGATCCAGGTCTGGAATGGATTCCAGAATGATAGATGCTTTCTCTGAATCTATTCGAGTTGCTAATACTCGGTTGGTCTTTTCTTTAAGCGCTTCTATGATCCGAATGATTTGCTCTGCACTTTTGCCCTCTCCATAGACAACCTCCGGAAACCCCGTTCGGTCTTGGCGGTTGTGATCCAATTTCGCATAACCCATATCATGAAAAGGAGTTAATTTGGATTTTGCATCCTCTATGCTTAAGTTACCCTCTTGAACTTGTTGTAAAATGTTATCCATATCTGTATTCTTCATCTCATATTCTCCTTACCCTCGGTGCTTTACAATCCAATCCCTTTATTCATACTACCACTCTTATAACCTTGCAGATCTAACGTAACATATTTATAACCGTAGGACTGAATGGTCTCTTGAATATCTTCATGGTTCTCTAGAACAATAGACATATCCTGAGGTTCAACCTCAATTCTGGCAATGTCCTCATGAGTACGAACACGCATCTGTCTTATCCCTAAGCCTTTGAGGTAGAGCTCTGATTTCTCGACCTTATCTAACTTTTCTTGAGTGATACGCTCTCCATAAGCAATTCGAGATGATAGACAAGCAAACGATGGCTTATCCCATGTAGGGAGTCCGTATTCTTTTGACAGAGCTCGAATCTCCTCTTTATGAAAATCTACTTCCTCTAAAGGACCTCGTACATGATATTCTTTTGCTGCCCGAGCACCTGGACGATACTCACTGTTATCATCTGCAATTAAACCATAGACAATATTCTTAAATCCATGCTCATTCATAATTGGATAAACTTCTTCAAACAATCCTTTTTTACAAAAGTAACAACGGTTTTTGTCGTTTTCTACATACCCAGGAATCGATAGCTCAGAAGTCTCAATCACTTGGTGGCTAGCATCAAGTTGCGTGGCTAACCGCTTCGCTTCTTCAAGTTCATGCTGAGGGTATGTTTCAGAATCTGCTGTGACAGCCAACACGCGATCTTTCCCAAGAGTGTCTAAGGCCACTTTTAATAAAAATGTGCTATCCACCCCTCCCGAAAAGGCAACGACAATGGAATCTAACTCTCGCAGATTATTTTTCAGACGTTCAAGTTTCTGTTCTATCATGATGAATATCTCCTTTCCCTCACAACGTATATGTAAAGGCATACATTTTAAATTAAATTTACATACATACTACAATAGATGCTTTAAATAGTTAAAGAGAAAATATATGTACTCCTAATCCTAGTGGGTATAGGGAACCTATGTGAAAACGGATACACAATAAGTGATAATAAGTAAATCACCCTCAAGAGAAGGATACCTTTAGTAATAGATAGATGTAATGTAATAGGTGCCAAATAGAATACTTAAAAATCCGATGCCTACTGTTAAGGTATTCATCCACTTAGCTTGTAGATTACATTTCGTAAAAGGTAAACCCAAAATAACGGTAAATAACATCATCCCTGTAACCGTTCCAACCCCAAATACAAGTAAGTATAGCACAGCTTCAACAGTTGTATCGATTGTCGCTACAATCAACACTATCATAGCAGCACTACCAGCTAAACCATGTATAAAACCTATAATGGCAGGCGAAAACAGGCTTACTTTTCTAGGTTTTGAACGGAAAACAGAAAGGACTCCACGAATCCCAAGATAAATAATCATCACACCAACGGTGACTTCAAAAAATCCTGATACACTTTCAGTTATCTCGATATTTAGAAGAAATACAATCATTCCCACTAAAGCAATAGTTAGTGTATGACCAACACCCCATACAACTCCTGCTAATGATGATTTTTTTAGACTTTTATTTTCACTGGCAAGTGTTGATACTGCCACAACATGATCTGGTTCAAGGGAGTGTTTAATTCCCAACAATAACCCCATAGCCAACACCGAAACGAACCCACTCATTTTCTTCTTCCTCTCTCTATCAAATTCTTGCAAACATTTGGATTGTATCATATCTATTCAGAAATCTGCTTACCAATCTAACTTAAAAATTTCATAGCATATACATAAAAGTGCCTGGCACCACCCAAATATAGTCGTATATCAAGTTCCTTAAAGAAAATCGGCTAGGTTTATTAGAATAATTGAAAGTCATAAAAAAGAAGCTTTTAGTACGGAAAGGTAAGAATCCGTACAAAAAACTTCTTTCACCTTAAAAGCATCTCCTCTTATTTAAAGATTCGTCAGTCTTTCTCATTCCTCAAGACATCCACCCAAACAATTCTTCGGTCATTGAATACATTGTTAGTGAACTGTCCCCAAAGCCTTTTACCAAAAGAAAACCGAAGCTAACGCAATCCCTGTAATGGCACCGAGAGCAAATGGAACTCCGAAACCTCTAAAACCAAAAAATCCATAACCTAAACCTCTTGGACCTCCTATAGGCCTAATCCATACATGCGATCTCGTTACTCGTGTTACTTCTCCAACATGCACGCGACCATGGCAACGAAGTCTTACTACCCTACCTTGTAAACGACAACATCTTTGATACATTGCATCATATGACATACATATCCTCCTTTGAAAACATAATTTAAAACTGATATGTATTCATAACTTATGCCGTATCTCTCCCCTTTGGACTAGTCATACGTTGAAGTCTAGATAGATTAGGTTTATATCTTTGTAAAACTTTTTAAAAAAAAGGTGATGTTTTATGAGTATTGTTGATACAAAAGCTTGGTTATTAGCTTTTTTTAAGAAGTGTCAATCCACATCCCATCATTCTCTATATGACATTCAATCAGAAGCATTATGCGAGCCGATAGAATCGTATTTATCTAACCTACACCCAGAAGAACTTCTTTATCATCTTCATCAGAATGGACTGTTTCAACCTAGAGAATGGAGGCGGATGGAAGCAGTCGTGAAGGAGATGGAAAAACAGAATGTATGGGAACTTATCCAGAAAGAGTTTCACCGGTTGAAAAACGAATGGAATGGCCCTGATATCCCGGTCTTTATTTTTCCAATCAAACATGGGGATAAACCGTTAAAACACAGGGCTACAAAAAAGAACGGATTAGCATTGAAGCGCGGTATTTTCTTATTTATTTCCTCTGATCACCCTTCCACCGAGCTCAAAGCCATATTAGCTCATGAATATCATCATGTCTGTCGCATGCGTGCACTCGACCTTAATGATCAAAAATTGGCGTTACAAGATTTGCTTGTTTTGGAAGGGTTAGCTGAGTGTGCAGTCAAGGATCGCTATGGGGAGAAGTGGTTAGCTCCCTGGACGTCTCTATACACCTATGAAGAAGTTGAATCCATTTGGAAAAGTCAGTTTAGGTCGTCATTATCCAACACGGATCCTGACCATCAATTCAAACTCATGTATGGCAAAACATTAAGCCGCTTCCCGAAATGGATCGGCTACAACATAGGCTATCAAGTCGTCAATGACTACCTAGAAAACCAAAGTCAAACTGACCACACCAAGTTACTAAAAGAGCCAGCCGAAACATTTATCAAGGGTTCTAAATTCAGATAAAGAAAGTGCCTGTCATCCCCCAAATTTTGTCGGATACATCATTTCATTCGACACATACCGGGTGGTGACAAGCACCTTGACGAAGGTGACGAACGTGTCATAATAATCATAGGTGAATAAAAAGATCTATACAATTTCCATCTTTTAAAGAAAAGGTGATTAAATCAATGGAACTAAAATGGAATGAAGAAAAAGTATCGCTTACTGATGTTCGAGCATGGATTGAAAAAGCAACCAACTCCCATCATGTTAAAGGTCCTACGAAGATATTCCGTTCGAATGATTGGGGAATTACAGCAATGTTCCAAGGGGATCAAGATTATGTTTGCAAAATTGCATTTTTGCCTTTATTTCAAACATCGCCCAGCATATATACCTTCTTAAACTCCCTAGAATCGCCCCACTTACCTCACGTGATAAAAGCAGAAAATTTCAATGGACAGACCTGGCTTCTCTTTACTCCTTTTGAAGGGGAAGTGGACAGCAAAACGGATTCAATTGACGATATAGTACAAATCGCTAGAACACTGGCACTTATACAGAATCAAGCCACACATAAAGACTATAAGGATATTCCAGTGTATTCCGTTGCAGATGTGGAATCTGAGTGCTTAGACTTCATATCTCATGTGAAGGAAAGATATCAAGAAGATTACAAACAAAACAGCCAGCTCATATCTAAAAACTTGAGCGTAGAACAAACAGAATTGGAACTGTTAGCTCTAGAGGAAACCTATACATACCTCAGGAAAGAGATTAAAAAGGCTTGTAGTTCTTTAGCTCAATATCCTATACCGCTATCCCTTTATCACCTAGATCTACATATAGGCAATGCAGCAAAACTTGATAATGGAGAAATGCTCATTTTTGATTGGGAGGAAGCTGTGATCACAATTCCTTTCTTTTCAATCAATAAGTTATTACAAAATGCTAAGAGGACAAACATGAGTAAGAATGAAACAGGTAAATATTTAACATGGACAGAGAATGAAAGCTTAGTTATCCAAACCTATCTTCAAACGTTAAATCTACCTATCAAACATGAAGAAGCTACAAAATTATTGGATATCTCCATGAGCGTTGTCCCTGTTTTCTATGCTTGTTTGAGTTTTCAATTCATTAAACAAGTTGGCTGGGAAAAGAGTGCTGCTGGCATGATTGCAGAAGATATTTTGCTTGCTTTTCATCGATTCAAGCATTTAGAAAGCAAAGGGATTATTTAGGTGCCTGCCCCCCATTGCTTTAAAGTAATGGGGGGGCAGGCACTTTATAATGAGCGTCATACACGTCTAACCAATCCCCAGCGTGTTAAAATAAGTGAGAACCAGAATTAAAAGAGGTGTTACGAATGAATATTGAAGTTTGGTCAGATTTCGTCTGTCCTTTTTGCTATATTGGAAAGCGTCGTTTAGAAGAGGCTTTAGCTGAATTTCCTGAAGCCGATCAAGTTGAGGTAAGCTTTAAAAGCTTTGAGCTGGATCCTAACGCTCCCGTTGATTCCGACAAAAACACGTATGAGCGTTTAGCGGATAAGTATGGAAAGTCTATTGAAGAAATTAAACAGATGACTGAAGGCGTCCGTCAGCAAGCAGCTTCAGTTGGGCTAGATTTTCAATTCGATACGATGATACCTACCAACACATTTGATGCGCATCGTATATTCCAACGCGCCTATGAACAAGGCTTGGGAAATCAAGTATCTGAGCAGTTATTCCACGCACATTTTGAACAATCAAAACACATCGGTGAACAAGAAACCTTAACGGATATTGCAATGAAAGCTGGTATGAACAAAGAGGATGTTGAGGCTGCCTTAACGGAAAACAAATACGCTGAAGCTGTCCGTAGTGATGAGCAAGAAGCACAACAAATTGGCGTCCAAGGTGTTCCGTTCTTCGTAATTAATCGCAAATTCGCGATTTCAGGAGCTCAGCCGAAAGAAGCCTTTTTGAATGGGCTACGTAAAGCGCTTGATGAGGAACAAAAAACGCCTGCATTTGAATCTATCGGAGATGATGGAGATGGCGTGTGTAAGGACGATAACTGCGATATTTAACAAAAATGGAATGCCCTATAGACGGGTGTTCCATTTTAATTTCACATAAAAAAAGCAGCCTGTAATCAGGCTGCTTTAGATGTATACATTTAAGGTAACTGTGGATTGCTATTCTTCGCTTCTTGTTCTCTTGGTTTACGATAGCCACCTGCGATATCCGCATTCTTAAATTCTTTCGCATATATAACTTCTTTTGCCGCTGAAGTTTCAAACTTTTCTCCGCCTACAGGTTGATACTGTGTCTTTTTATACATCGTATCCATCCTTTCTGTTGGAATTCGGCTCACATAATTTTTCTTCCCGTTGTTAAGGGTGAGTAAAACATAAAAATTTTAATATAATGTGTGAGGCACTTAAATAAAACCTATCTCCCCTTCATTCGTACACATTCCTGTCCCCTACCAAACGATGTTTAAGAATATATTTCGACAAAAACCCGGTCGTGACAGGCACCTTTCATAAAATTGTAAAACTTACTTTGTGAAATACTGAGCATTCAAAGGTATAATGAAGGTAACTTCTTAATGAAAGTGTGATACATATGAATATACTTCAATGGTTAACAGCAGCAACGCCCATTTTATCCGTGTTCTTATTTTTAATTATTCTTCGATTGCCTGCTACTAAGGCGATGCCTCTTAGTCTGGGAGCAACGTTTATTCTAGCTATTTTTGTGTGGAAAGTCCCTTCTATTCAAGTAGTAGCTGCTTCTTTTGAAGGAATTATCATCGCCCTATCCATTCTGTGGATTGTTTTTGGAGCGATCTTGCTCTTAAATACGTTAAAAAATAGTGGAGCGATGCAGGCCATAAAAAATGGCTTTCTTGGTATTACAAAAGATCGTCGTGTCCAGTTAATTATTATTGCCTGGTTATTTGGGTCTTTCATAGAAGGTGCAGCAGGGTTTGGAACACCAGCCGCTATCGGTGCTCCTCTTCTAGTCGCTTTAGGATTTCCTGCTTTAAGTGCAGCTGTACTTGCTTTAATTGCTGATAGTAGCGCTGTTTCTTTCGGGGCAGCTGGAACACCTGTCATTGTTGGAGTAGATCAGGGGTTGCGCCAAGGAGCATCTGTTTCTCCTATCGTCGCAGACCAACTTGGTACTCGCTCAATGGAGTCTCTTCTTCAATCTGTTGCTTCTCAAGCTGTTTTTATTGATTTATTCGTAGGAAGTTTCATCCCTCTTATTCTAGTTGTTATTCTCACAAGATTTTTTGGTGAAAACCGCTCTTGGTTAGAGGGACTGAAGATTTGGAAGTTTGCTCTTTTTGCAGGATTTAGCTTTACGGTTCCGGCATTTATCGTAGCTACGTTTCTTGGTCCAGAATTCCCTTCTATTATCGGTGGATTAGTTGGGTTGGTGATTGTCATTCCAGCGGTTAAGAAAGGCTTCTTACTTCCTGAAGAACCATGGCTTTTCCCAGAAGATGATCATGTTGAACAGAAAAACCAAGAGATCACTCTTTCTCTTCGAAGAGCTTGGCTTCCTTATATTCTAGTAGCCCTTCTATTAGTGTTAACTCGTTTAGAGATTTTACCTTTAAAGGATTGGTTGATGACTTTAACACTTGGATGGAATGAGATTCTTGGAACGGACATCAGCACCTCATTTCAACCACTTTATCTTCCGGGTACGATTTTTGTAGTGACGGTTTTGCTTACGATCTTTATTCATAAGATGACACATAACCAAGTATATGAGGCATTCCAAACCTCTGTAAAAACCATGATAGGAAGTGCAATTGCCCTAGGAACAGCTGTACCTATGGTACGTATATTTATCAATTCTGGTGTAAATGAAGCAGATCTAATGAGTATGCCAATGGAATTAGCGGTAGCTGCTTCGGAACTTATGAGTGATAAATGGCCCCTTGTTGCACCATTCATCGGAGCATTAGGTTCTTTTATATCAGGAAGTGCAACGTTTAGTAATATGATGTTTTCTCTGTTTCAGTTTAGTGTAGCCGATCAAATTCATGCATCACACGAAGTCGTCCTTGCCTTACAAGTACTTGGAGCCAATGCCGGAAACATGATCTGCGTCCTTAACGTCGTAGCTGCCGCGTCTGTAGTCGGGTTACTAGGTAAGGAAGGGACAATTATTCGTCACACGCTTGTTCCGATGTTCTTTTATGCGATTACTTCTGGGATTATCGGGTTTCTTATTATATACTTCATGTAAAATAGGTGCCTGTCCCTCCCCCGGATTTTGTCCTAGTTCGACATAAATCGGGTGGTGACAGGCACTACTGTTCGTTCTCTGTTAAAATGGTCATAACTAAATTTCAGTGTATATGAGGGTTAAACCATGGAAATCACAACAGAGCTCGCCTATCCAATCGTACAAAGAGTGATGTCATTCGTTGATTTTAATATTAATATCATGAACCATCGCGGCATTATCGTGGCCAGCGGGGATAAGAATCGTCTTCATCAAAGGCATGATGGTGCGATTCAAGTTTTGGAGTCGAAGGAAAAGATGGTCATTCATGAAGATGATGTCGACACATTAAAAGGTACCAAGCCAGGAATCAACCTCCCTATCACATTTAATCAAGAAGTCGTGGGTGTAGTTGGCGTTACGGGGAACCCTGATGAGTTGTATCAGGTAACGCGTGTGATTCAAATGTCGGTTGAAGTGTTGATTCAGCAAATTGATATGAACAACCAGACACAATATCGTCGCCAGGTTATGGAAGGATGGATTTTGGACCTGATTACCCCTGGAGATGTTCCTTTCGGTAAGCTAGATTCGATTGCTCAGCATTACTTACATATTCAACATCAGGAGCTATCCATGTCCGTTTTACTCCTACGTGTTGAGGAGATTCGAAAGCTTGAACATGTTCAGGAACTGCAGTCATTGTTGAGTGAGAAAGAAAAGCTCTTTAACATGATTTCGCTCGTGACGCAGAATCGGGTTTACTATGCCTATTTACAGGAAGGGCTATTTTTCATCGCCTTACCTGTTTCAACCGATCCAGATCAATCCAAAGCAATGGGCCAGAAGCTTGTTCGTTATATCACATCAGAAGGTTACACCCCTTATGTCAGTATGGGGAATGGGTACAAAACCATCGAAGGCTACCGGAAATCATACTTTCAGGCGAATCAGGCACTTCAGTTACTAGAACGATTCCAAAATACGCTAGTGTCTCACATAGAAGATTGGGGGCTATTGCGTCTAGTTGAGAGCGTTCCTGCCTCAACGCGCGAGGATTTTTACAACCAATACCATTCTCAACTCGATGGCTTATCGAAAGAATTGGAGAGAACGCTTCAGGTCTTTTTCAAATGTGACCTAAATCATAAGGTAACGGCGGAACAACTTTATATTCACCGCAATACACTTCATTATCGCTTAGATAACATTAAGCATAAAATGGAGCTTGATCCACGTAAATTTCATGAAGCGATGAAATTACAGACTTTGCTGTTTATTAAAACGTTACATACGTAAACTAGACGAAAACACTGCCACAACAGTGTTTTCTTTTTTATGCTTACCATCTATTGTGCACATGCACAAAAACAGAGCTTGTCCTCCCCAATAACTTCGTGCTCACACACATTGTGTCATCCCCCGTTAAAATTGTTTAATAATTATAAAGATTCTCACAGAAAGGAGGCAAAAGAAATGAATGTACTTATTGCTCCCGATTCTTACAAGGGTAGCCTATCTGCTATCGATGTTTCTTTGATTATAAAGAAAGCGTTTACAAATGTATTTGTAGATGTCAACTGTGTAACCGCTCCAATGGCTGATGGTGGTGAGGGCATTTTAGATACTCTTCTCTTTTCTACAAGTGGTCACGAAGTTCATCTTGAGGCGAATGGTCCTTTAGGTGACAAGATTCCCACAGTTTATGGAGTTTCTGGAGATGGTGAAACAGCGATCATTGAGATGGCAAAAGTAGCTGGTCTCCCCATGATTCCTAAGGATCAACAAAATCCGTTGCTGACAACAACTTATGGGATTGGTGAAGTCATACTACATGCCATTGATCAAGGCTACCGCAAGTTCATCATCGGGCTTGGTGGAAGTGCCACAAATGATGGTGGATTAGGGATGCTACAGGCATTAGGAGCTCGCTTCATTAATCGTGACGGCAAATCTGTGCAACCAATCGGAGCTTCGTTAGCTGATATCCATGAGGTTGATTTTAGTGGGATCTCCCCTATTCTTCAGGAATGTGAAATCAAGATTGCAAGTGATGTGGAGAATCCGCTCTGTGGCAAGGAAGGTGCATCCCATGTATTTGGTCCCCAAAAAGGAGCAACACCCGAACAAATTGAGGAGCTAGATCAAGGCTTAGCTCATTTTGCATCAAAAGTTGAGGAGCATTTAGGTAAGTCCTATCAAAGGACACCAGGTGCTGGCGCTGCGGGTGGTTTAGGATTTGGTCTTCTTGTAATTGGTGCTCAGCTCTACTCCGGTGCAAAACTGGTGGCGGATCAAATTCAGCTAGAAAACAACATAGAAAAAGCCGATCTGATTATTACGGGCGAAGGTCAAAGCGATTTTCAAACCCGGTATGGAAAAGTTCCGAGTTATGTTGGAAAGAGATCGAAGGAACATGGTAAGCCTTGTTTGTTGATCGCTGGAAGCTTAGGTGAAGGCATTGAGCAACTTGATGACCTTTTTGTTAGCTATCATTCGATCATGAATAAACCGATGAGCTTGGAAGAGGCCATGGAAAATGTAGAGGATCTTTTATATCAAACGGCAGTGAATATCGCAAAGTTAGTGAAAGCTTTCAAAACCAATTAGAAGGGATGAGAAAAGATGATTGAAGGACCGCTCTTATTTTTAATTATTGTGTTAGGTGTTGCATTTATTGTATTTGCTACTGCGAAATGGAAGCTACACCCGTTTCTAACCTTACTTGTAGCAGCGTTTGGAGTAGGAATTTCCTCCGGTATGCCACTAACGGACGTTGTTGCAGCCGTGAATGATGGGTTTGGCGGACTCATGGGCTACATCGGAATCGTTATTGTAGCCGGAACGATTATTGGAACCATTTTAGAAAAGTCTGGTGCGGCAATCCGCATGGCCGAAACGGTTCTCCGTGTTGTTGGAGAAAAACGTCCTCAGCTTGCGATGTCAATTATTGGTTCAATCGTAAGTATCCCGGTATTTTGTGACTCAGGTTACGTTATTTTATCAAGCTTGAAGAAAGCGCTCGCAAAACGAGCTAAAGTTGCGTTAGCTTCCATGGCCGTTGCGTTAGCGACTGGTCTCTATGCCACGCACACGTTAGTCCCACCTACTCCAGGGCCGATCGCTGCAGCTGGTAATATTGGCGCGAGCGATTATCTTGGAACGATCATTTTAATTGGTGCAATTGTCGCAATCCCAACGATTTTTGCTGGGTACCTTTGGGCAACACGTGTTGCAAAAAATATTGAGATTGAAGGCGAGCACGATGATCACATTGATTACGATGAAGTGATCAAACAGTTTGGCGACCTTCCTTCTACAACCAAATCCTTTGCACCTATCCTACTACCAATCTTACTTATCGGATTCGGATCTGTTGTGAAATTCTTTGGTTGGACTGGCGGCATTGCTGAGTTCTTTATTTTCTTAGGTGCACCTGTTGTGGCACTAATTATTGGTATTTTTGCCGCATTCCCACTCATGCCTCAATTAAATGAAGAAACGTTAACGAAATGGGTTGGACAGGGTATTACCGATGCTGCTCCTATTCTATTAATTACCGGTGCAGGTGGCGCATTCGGTTCTGTGATAAAAGCAACACCTGTAGCTTCACTGATCAAAGGCTTTGCAGATGGTGGATTGTTGAATGGAGCTCTTATTCTACTTATTCCGTTTTTTGTAGCTGCAGCTTTAAAGAGTGCACAAGGTTCCTCTACCGCTGCTTTAGTTGTAACGTCATCCTTGATCGCACCGATGCTCCCTACTATGGGCATTGAAGGTGCAGTCCCTCTAGCACTTGTTGTCATGGCAATTGGCGCAGGCGCTATGACCGTAAGTCACGTGAATGACAGTTACTTCTGGGTTGTTACGGAGTTCAGTGGTATGGAAGTAACAGATGCCTATAAAGCACAAACCATGGCGACATTGGTACAGGGCTTAACAGCGATTGTGTTCTCTATTATTCTATGGGTGATCTTGGTATAAGGTATTTAAGGAGCATTCCCTTGCGGGAATGCTCCTTTTTAGGTGCCATATTGGGTGCCTGATCCCCACCACGTTAAAGCATTAACACAGTGGGAAAGGCACTTTTTCAAAACTACTAAAATATCGGATCACATAAATCCACATGATCTTCATTTTCCGTCCATTTTGAATAGATTTCTAATGACCATTTATCAGGCACTCTCTTATAACCATTCTCTTCAATCCATTTGTGCAAATGAGAATAGACCTGAAAGATTTCAGAAGCATGCCCTTTAACGTTTAGCACTGCATACTTCTGTTCAGGGACAATTAGACTAACCATCCCTTCAGGAATATCCTCAAATTCATGAACCTCGTAACAAACCCAGTATCCATCATCTTCTTCTGAAGTCTCTGATGCTTTAAATGCTCCGATAAGTTTAACAGGCTCACAAATTTTTTTTATTTCCTTTTTACGTTGACCTAATGACATAGATGCTTCAGGGATCTCTTCCCCATAACCTGTCATATCTTCGCAAACTACACGAAATCCAACCAATTTCTTTTCCTCAACTTCTCTTACCCCCTTTAATGTTATAGGATTCGTTTTTTCCATCTCCTCAACCTCCTTTCTTTTCTATTACTTTCTATTACATACGTATTTCTCTATTAAGTTTTTATTTCCTTTTTTTCTAAATCCCCCCTACCATTTTTAAGTATTAACACAGTGTTAGGGGAAGGTACTTTTTCTAAAACTTTTAAGATGAAAGCGAACAAAATGATTACCATGAATAGATTAAACCGTGACAAGAGCACTTACATAATCTATTTATAAAGCATTTAATAAATTGATCGATTATTTATTCTTTAGGAGGTGCCAATATATATGTCTTTATGCTCTGGTCAACATCGTTTATCTGATATTATTCAAAACTGTGTATCAATTTCTGCCGATGGAATAGCCCATGTAATTTGGGATTCAGATGATTTAGTAAAGCCTTGTGGAACATTTACTGTGAAAGTTTTGCAAGGAAATATGCGTTATCGTATCAACTATGATAATAATCTTATATTCCCTATTTCAGAAGGGAAATCAGAAGTTACTACTATAGATAACCTCCGTAGGTTAGAGTTGGTTTGTGATACTTCAAATGAAATATGTAAAGCTGAATTCTGTCTACAAATTCATTACACATGTTGTTAATTTTTAAAGAAAGGAATGAACATGTTTGTCTACTTGTAAGTCATCTAACTTTAAAACCGATGTTTTTGAACATTGTTTCACCATACATTGTGGAACTAGAAAAACTCTTTGGGAAGTGAAAGATCAAACAAAAGTTTGTGGTTCTTTCACCCTTAACATTGAAAATGCTTGTGAATCTGTATTAATAATTGTTAATGGAATGCAAGTTATCTCTAAACCCCAATCTATAACAATTCCTCCTACACAACAGGGTGATTTAACCTATTCTTATACTTCCGGAAACCTTGAAAGTATTGAAGTCCTTTGTAATGATCCTGATCAAACAGAAGGTAAATGTAAGATCAACCTTTGTTTAAAGGTACACTACCTCTGTTGTTAAATCCCCCCTACCTACTGCAGTATAATTCTAATATTTTATCAAAAATTGCATCAATTTAGTGATAAGTCCAAGCAAATTAGCGCACTCACGCATTTCCTAATAATGACAAATAACCTTTATTAAAAAGGAGTGATATTAAATGAGTTTATGTTCTCCAAAAAGAAGAAATACAGACGTTTTAAAGCATTGCTTTCGATTCACTTGTGATGGATCAGGTTTAGATACACTACAAGATATATGGATTAACAATGGGTTAGTAAATGCTTGCGGAACATTTATCTTAGAAGCAGAAAACATTTGTGAAGGAGTTCGTGTATTTGTAAATGGTGAGGAAGTTACAGTTGATGATAGTGGTGCATCCACTCCAATAGAAGATGGAGAAACTTTAGCATTAACCGTTGATGATCTAGAATCAATACAAGTAATCTGCACCTCACCTAGCATTACAACTCAACAGTGTCGATTAAATTTCTGCTTAACCCTTCATTACGAGTGTTGTTAATTTAAATGAATAAAGGAGTGATATAAATGGGGCAATGTTGCAAAAAGCAAGTTATGTCATGCTCTAATAAAACGCTTGAAACAGATCAGTTTGAACACTGCTACACCTTCGACTGTGGCACTACAGAAAATAGTTTATGGACAGCAAATGGAATCGTAAACCCTTGTGGTTCCTTTGTTCTGTCTGTAGATCGAACTTGTAGCACTGTTGACGTGTTGGTTAATGGTGGGGAAGTTAAGTCTGATTTAACAGAGGGACAGTCCGTAATAATAACTTCTGACCCATTAGAAAGTGTAGAGATTAATTGTAACGGTGACACAGGTAACAACTGTAAAGTCTCATTATGCCTTACTGTCAATTATGAATGTTGTTAACCAATAAGGCTGTTTCTTAACAGCCTTTATCTTTATAAAAAAGAAGGTGGATCCATGAGTGAAACATATTTATGTTCTTCAAAACCATTAGAGACTGATACTTTCGAGCACTGTTATACAGTGAGTATTGAGGACTTCTCACGTGAAACTCTTTGGAAAAGTGATGCAATTAATCCTTGTGGTACTTTTGTATTTGAATTGTTAGACAGTGAAAACCGTATAGATGTAATTGTAAATAATCAAATAGTTGCAAATTTAGGACCAAGCTCTAACCCATTTAGTTTAAACAAAACAATCCTTACAGCCTCACCTTTGACTGATATCACTATATCTAATATTGGGCTGGCTACAACAGTAAAAATACAATTGAAACTACAACTAAATTATGAATGTTGTTAGAAATCTAAGGAGATGCATAACTTATGGAAAGTTCATGTTCTAAAAGAACTAAAAGTAAAGATGATATTTCTGAATGCTTCACTTTCGAATGTACCTCTGGAATAGTAAGATTTCTTTACAGAGCAGTAGGAGTTAGACCTTGTGGTACATTTACTATAAAAGCAGAGAAAGCATGCTCGCGTGTAATAATAAATGTAAATTTTGAAGATGTTGATGAATTATCAGAGGGGGAATCAATTACAATAACAATGTCAGATATTGAAAGAATCTCAGTTCGTTGTACAACATCAACCAGTCAACCAACTGGAATGTGCAAGGTAAGTTTTTGCTTTGAACCTAAGTACACATGCTGCTGATCATCTAGGCAAAGTGAATTCCTATAATTAATGCTTCTTGATTGGGTATTAGCCCTTCCGCAATGTCTCTTTTTATATAATATATAAGTGACAAAGAATCGGGAGGGTTTTGATTATGCAATTGGAAAGCTCATGTTTTTGTAAAGAATTAAATAAAATACCGTTCGGAGTTTATCTCACCCTCTCAATGCATTCCGGAAAGCATATCTGCGTATTACTATTATCCGTTGATAACCATTGTATCCGTGGTATAGCAGATAATGAGCTTCCTATTATTTTAAATTGTAATGATATATGCGGATTTAGTTGGGGAAAGAAACCTCATAAACCAAAGTGTGAACTCATAAAGGATGAAATATGTAATTGTTTTAAAATCCCCCCTGGACAATCAAAGGTTGTTTGGGACACCGAGCTAACTCCAGTGTTTGCTTCAATATGTGTTTCTTACGATAGCGGTGATTGCCAATTTATAAACGTAAAATATCATGAGAAAAATTCACCTTTTCATGTTCACCTTCATGATACAAAAGTTAAAACCGTTAAGAACTTAGATAAATTAATGATTTCTTGTCCATATAATACGGGAAAGATTTGCAAAGGAACATATTGTATAAATGTTTACTATAATTTAACTAACCATATATTGGATTAATTCCATTAAGACATAAGTCTAGTAAGTATTCTACTTCTATAACTTCGATTTTAAAACTGTAACCCCAAACCTTCGCCTCCTCCTTGTCCCAACCTCTATTTCCGCTAAAAACTCCAAAAGTATTAATATCTGTAATTAATCACAGACATAATAGAGAAAATGAAGAGCGGAAGAGTCTATTTGTTTTAAATGTCTGAAATATCATAACTAACATTAAATATTTAAGGAACGTTTTTAGTTATAAGCCGAGTCCTCACCACCCCGTTTAACATATATTAATAAATATAAAGGGGGTGTTATATTTTGAAATGTTCCAAAAAACATCGATTTACGGATGAGTTTAACGAGTGTATTCCTTTCAATTCTGCTGGGTTGGGATCCTTTGTTTTATGGGATTCAAATGATATTCAAAATACTTGTGGAACATTAATACTATCTAACAAGGAAAGTTTTGGGGGATCTATGACTATATTCGGTATTCAGAATGGAAGCACCGCGTTTATTTTAAACATTCAGGAAGGAGAGTCTATCGCCATATCAATAAGTGATATAGATAGAATTCATGCTGGTTGCTTGGCACCAGATGGTCAGTTGTGCAAACTTAATGTATGTTACAAAATTTCTTATGATTGCTGCTAACTAAGAAAGGAGGAATCTTATTGAATACCTGTGATTCAAAGCTTTCGTTAAAAAATAGGTCAATAGAAACTGACATTTTCGAACAATGTTATACCTACCCTTGTGATACTACTAATACTCTTTGGAAAAAATCAAATAATACTAAAAATGTTTGCGGATCATTCTCAATAAGTATAATAGAAGCTTGTGGACCAATTCAAATTTTTGTAAACGGACCCTTCGTTCGCTCTCTTGTTCCTGATAAACAAACTACTTTACTTTATACTATCTCTGACCTTGAGAGTATTCATATTAGGTGTGTTGACGAGAATAATTCTGGAGGGTCTTGTAAGGTAAACTTACGATTACAAGTTAATTACGAATGCTGTTAAGCTATTTCTAAAATGCTAGGTCATTCCCATTGTCCATTTTAAAACAGTACCTTACTCTTTTATAAACGGTAGAAGATATCCCTCCCCTCCTGAAAAAGGATATCCTTCTCCTTTTTTCTCTTTCAAATGATTATCTACATTATCCTATTTCTCCACCTCACGATTCCCCTGTACCATCGTCCCTCCACATAACGGGCAATCGATGGACTTTACTAACGTATCCTTATAAGTCTCAATACGCTTCCAGGCAATACAATCATCACTCGTGCATGCCCATACCAATACGGACACCTTTTCGCCTGATGTTTGATCCCGATTTTTATTCTTCTTATCCTTCTTAGCATATTTAATATTCCGTTGCTCAGGAGAGAAAACATCCATGATAAACCTTGAAATCGGTACCTGTTTCTCTCGAAATGTGCATGGTGAGCTGATATACAATTCCTCTTCTGCTC
The DNA here is from genome assembly GCF_009858175.1 of Pontibacillus sp. HMF3514. GTDB lineage: Bacteria > Bacillota > Bacilli > Bacillales > BH030062 > Pontibacillus. Next base: position 1,157,457 of record NZ_CP047393.1, on the reverse strand, counting down.
TGGTGATCGCCACATATGCAAGACGACGTTCTCCTTCAATAGCTGCGGTGATTTTCTTTTTCGAATCGATGACCATATCTTTTCGTTCATTGGCATCTAAAGCAGATCGATGTGGCAGCACATTCTCAGAGGCCCCTATTAGATAAACGACGGGGAACTCTAGCCCTTTTGATTTGTGAATGGTCATAACTTTCACAACATCCGCTTCAGGATTTTTTCGTAACGCTACCATATCTTTGTTCTTCTCGATGATTTCATCAACGAACGCTAGAAAATCATCGATCGTCTTATATCGGCTTGCTGAAGATTCGATCTCTGATAAGGTATCTTTCACCATTTCCTTATGCATGGTAAGGTTCTTTTTCTCATTCGCTTCTAGGTACTTATCATAAAATGAGCGAATCTCTCTTACCGCTTCAAGAGGTTTCATCTTTTTTATTCTCTCTAGTAATTGGATGCGTTCTTGGATTTGCTTTTTTTGAAATTCTTTCAAATACTGTAGATCCAGCGCGTGTGATAATAAGTTTTCCTTGGGTTGCCTGGACTCTTTGTTCCAAATAAAATCGGATGTTTTTTCCCGATTGAGATAAAGCGTTGGCAACATGCCATAAACAGCGTCCATATTCTTCGTATCTTGAGCTAAACGCAAGTGATCGATCACGGGTTTTACAATGGATTGTTCATAAAACGTATTCGTATCACCATAGGTAACGAAAGGAATCCCTTGTAAAACGAATTGATCAAAAATCGCACGACTGTTGCTATTGGCACGATACAATATCGCAAAATCTCTATAGGCTCGATTCCCCTCTTTTACCTCATTCACGATATTTTGGACAATTTCTTCTGCTTCCTCATTCGGATCTTTTGGTCGTAAAAAATAAGGGGAGGATTCATTTTCTTTTGAAGCTTGCAATGTCTTCTCATAGCGCTGTTTGTTGAACGAGATAACCTTGTTAGCCAACCCGACAATTTTGGTGGTCGAACGGTAATTTATATCCAGCTTATAGGTTTTCGTATTAGGGTACTGCTTGTTGAAATTTAATATAATGGAGGAATCAGCACCGTTAAACTCATAGATCGTCTGATCATCATCCCCAACGACAAACAGGTTATTTTGAGGTGCAGCGATCATTTTAATTAATTCATATTGAACAGGATTCGTATCCTGCCATTCGTCACATAAGACAAAAGAGTATCGCTTTTGCAGCATGTCACAAACATGCTGGTCCTGCTTCAATAAGTGATAAGCATCCAGCAAAATATCATCGAAATCCATATATCCTTCTTGATGCTTGATCTTTTCATACCTCGTTAGGATGTCTTTTACTTCTGTTTCAACTTGGGTTTGAGAAGGTAGTCCTTCGACCGAGATCATATTATTCTTGTAATGAGATAAGATCGCGAGCAATGATTCGGGTTCATAATCATCTTTTACATTCATCTCTCTCATAATGTTTTTCAAATAGATATGTTTACGCTTCTCATTACTTAAGATGTTCCGTGAATCCCCTCGTCCCTTTAAGAGTTTCAAGAAAATAGAGTGATAGGTTCCCGTGGTTATCTCTCTTACGTTTTTTGGAGATAGACCAGGCAACAACCCAATTCGTTCTTTCATTTCATCGGCAGCCTTTTTCGTAAAGGTAAGTAATAAGATTTGCTTAGGATTTACACTGTGGATCGAAAGCAAATAGCCAGCACGTGATGAAAGAACCCTGGTTTTCCCGCTTCCTGCTCCTGCTAATACCAAGGCAGGTCCTTCCAAGTGTCGAGTTGCTTTAAGCTGTGGTTCATTCAACTTCAAACCTTTTTGTTCTAAGGAGCGAAAATAATAGGCATCAGGTTCATCATCCCTCACCAATTCAACTGTCGTCTTTGTATTGGCTCGCTTAGCTTCATAAATTTCTTTTCTCGTAGCCCCTTCTGGGAAATGGCGCTCACTGTTTCCCTCTAATTCATTGGGAGTCATAGTTGAGTTTTGCATGCTTACACGTCCTAATAAATTGATGTGATAATAGTTTATCACGAAACGACAGGTGCCTGTCACTCCCCGATATTTGTCGAACACCTTTAATAAAAAATATTGGAGACGAACAAAAGGCTCTTAATATGCCATACAGTAAAATCAAGGAATATGTTGAGCAACATCCATGATTATAAAACTCTTCATACAAAAAGCTGACTCATAAAGGAGTCAGCTTTTTTCATTTTCTATCAACTTATCTAGCTATTAAGAAAACTCTTAACAACTTCCACCAATACCAGGTAAAGCTTTTATCTCAATTCCATGAGGAGCTTCACCAACTTCAATGGTTTCAATGACTTCTTGTTTCTCCATATCTATTACAGCAACTTTATTCGTACCATTTAACGTAACATAGGCTTTGGTTTGTTTTCGGTTGAAGGAAATATGCTTTGGTGATTCAAGTCCTTCAATCGTCTTAAGCGTTTTATTAGATTTTAGGTCCTTAATGGTCACACTACCTGCTTCCATATTGGTCGATACAAGCTGTGTTCCATCCTCTTTCAGCACAAAATCTGTTGCGCCCTCACCTACTTGAACCTCTTTATCTTTTTTCAAGCTTTTCGTATCAAATACCTCAATCGTACTGCTTCCGGCTGAAGCGACATACAACTTACTACCATCTTGATTCGTTCTTACGACACGTGGTGTTTGCTTCGTTTCAAGTGTGTCGACTTTCTTATTATTTTCAACAACATAAATGCGATTGTTTTCATGGTCACTTACAAAAATACGACCTTCATGAAGAGCTAAATAATTCGTTTTCGCTCCAGATCCCATATCAATCTTGTTAACTACTTTTTCCTTCTCTGTATCGATCACATAAACATATCGATCTCCTACCGTAGTAACATAAAGCTTTTTGTTATCCGGAGTTAAGGCCACTCCATGTGGTCGTGGTCCCACTTCAATTTCTTTAGTCATCTTTAATGACTTGGTATCAATTACCCCGACAGTACTGCTATTTTGGTTGGCTACGTATGCATTCCTCATCGTGCTACTGAACACAACATTTGCTGGTTTCTTACCTGTTTTAATTTCTCCAACCACTTTACTGCTTGGAATATCAATAATTGAAATTTTGTTATCTTGTTCACTTGGAACGTAATATTGAACATTCGTTAATTTTCCTGCTCCATTTTGTTTCTCTAAATCTGCTTGGGTCACCATCGCACAACCTGTAAGCACTAAGCATAACGGCATAATTAGACTTAACATTAAACGTTGCAACATGTTGGTCTCTCCTTCATAAAAAGTAACAAAAATTATTTTAACACATTATATATATTAATTCATATAAGTTTACTTTGTTTTTAATCCCTTGTAAAATTATCGGGATAATGTTACTATCGGTTGCAACACATGACATTTAGGGGGAAAACAGCATGAATATAAAGAAGAAAAGTTTAGCAATCCTTAGTTTATTACTAGGAATTTTTATTGCAGGGTGTTCAAGTAACCAGGACACGAATGCAAGCTCTGAAGAGGAAGGTTACGCAAATGGCGATTTATTAGTCGAAGCGTCCTGGGTCAAGGAACACAAAGATGATGAAAACATTCAATTTGTTGATATGCGCGGGGAAGGCTTTGAAGCTGGGCATATCCCTGGAGCAGTAAATATGACTTGGGGAGACTTAACACGTAAAGATTATAAGGTTGATGGATTCTTAGCTGACGGAAAAACATTTACAGAATCTATGCAAAACATTGGAATTAATAATGATTCCACAGTCGTTGTCTATGATGGAGGAAATAGCTTAGGAGCAGCTCGTCTTTTCTATGCATTAGAGTATTTCGGTCATCAAAACGTTAAAATTTTAAATGGTGGCTATCAAGCTTGGTTAAACGCCGGTAATGAAGTCGCTACTGGAAAAGCGAACCCAACAAAAGGGAACTTCCAAGCTTCTGCAAATAAAGAACTTCAATCATCTCAAGAAGAAGTGAAAAACAATCTAAAAAGCGATGACGTTGTGCTTCTAGATACACGTTCTGATGCTGAGTATACAGGTGAAAAAGTACGTGCCGACCGCGGTGGCCATATTCCTGGTGCTGTTCATTTAGAATGGAAGAATTCCATTACGAAAAACGAAGATGGAGTTCCTGTATTCAAGTCGAATAAAGAACTTCTTAAACAATTCGAAAGCGCTGGAATTGTAAAAGATAAAAAAGTTGTGCCGTATTGCCAAACGAACGTACGTGGCGCTCACACGTATTTCACTCTTCGTCTATTAGGCTATGAAAAAGTAAGTCCTTATGAAGGTTCTTGGGCTCAATGGGGTAATACAGCAGAAGCACCAATTGAAAAGTAGGTGATTGGATGAAGGAACTAGAAGGAATTAATCAAATCGACTATCCTGAATTACAAAAACTCGTAGACCATCCCACACCAAAGATTTTATTAGATGTTCGCGAGTATGAAGAATATGTTGAAGGTCACATTCCAGGGATTCCGTTAATTCCGATGAGTGAAATTGTGGACTTGATCGATGAGTTTAACAAAGACCAAGACTACGTATTCATTTGTCGTAGTGGTCGTCGAAGCCAGGAAGTTGCTAAATTTTTTAAGATGAACGGTATTGAATCTGTCAGCAACTACGAAGGCGGTATGCTCGAGTGGCAAGGTAAGATCGAAACTGGTGAAACCAACATCGTGAAAGAAGTTTCAGAGATTTATAAAACCACCTCAGAGGAGGAATAAGCATGAGTACAGAAGAGTTAAAAGACATTCAGATTGATCATACAGTGGACGGTATTGGCGAAGTTTGCCCTCACACATTAAACATCGCACTTAAAGCATTGAAAAAAGCAAAGCCAGGTGAGGTTGTTGTTGAGGAGACAGACCATTCTATTGCAACCAAAACAATCCCTTCTGCTGTTAAAATGAACAAACTTGCAGAAGTGCTTGGTATTGTAGAAGAGAACGGTATTTACAAAATTTATTTAAAGAAGTTGTAAGGTGATCGTATGGAGTTTTTCCTAATTGACAATTTTATCCTCGCAGCCGTTTTTGGCTTTTTATATGGATTTCTCATCCAAAAAGCTGATTTCTGTTTTGTGGCTTCTGTTCGTGATTTTATTAGCGTTCGTGACAGTCGCATCGGAAAAGGGGTCTTGGTTTTAATTGCTACGGCCCTTATCGGTTGGGGATTAGCCCTAACATTCGGTTGGGCGAACATTGGTCAGGTTTGGTCTGTTCCGGTTAGTGGGATGAACCTGATCGGTGGCGTTTTATTTGGTATTGGCATGACCATTGCAGGCAGCTGTGCCTCTGGTGCGCTTTACCGAGCAGGAATGGGATATATTCAGTTTTGGATTGTTATTGCTAGTATGCTAGCAGGAAATATTTTGTTTGCCCTAATCTATGATCCATGGGGAGCTGCGGTACAGCAGCCCCTTCAGGCAACCGAAAATGGCTTTTCCTTTTATCAGTTGAATCTTCCCTACCTTCTTTTACCTTTAGTCTTTGTTGGATTTATGTTATTTATTACGATCCGCCAATTTGGCTTTAAAGGTGTTATGCAAGGAGTGAAGGATTCCGTTCAAGACCTTAAAGGCAATCCACTAACAAAATCGCATTGGGATATTCGTCTTGTGGCGTTTTTACTCGGTGTCGTTGCGACATTGCAGTTTATATTGTTGTCTACCATTAGTATTACTGGACCCGAAACACGCATTGCAGGGGTAGCCCTCTCATTCGTGTTTGGTGAGGATTTTGTGTACAACAATACGTATTTAAATCAAATGTTTGCAGACTTCCCAACGATCGGTCTTGGACCTGAAGAAACCCTCATCATCTTCATGATTGTCGGTGCCTTCATCTCTGCTCTATTAAGCAAGAGCTTCAAGATCCGTTATCCAAAAGCAAGACGCCTTCCTTACGCAATTGGTGGCGGCTTAATCATGGGCATATCCTCCCGTCTTGCACCAGGCTGTAACATTGCTAATGTCATCCCTGGTTTAGGAGGACTTTCTCTCAGCAGCATCATCGTTGTGGTTGGAATGATACTTGGTGTCTTCATCGCAACAGCATATATCTTTAAAATGCCATTATTGTTATTTCAAAAGCTAGATTTAGATTAACAAAAGCTGAGGTTTTCTATACCTCAGCTTTTTTAAAAGTGCTTGCATAATTATCAGACAGGAAGATACAAATGAACGCATGTCCCTTGTCCTTTTTGTGAATCATATTCAACTCTTCCCTGGTGGGCTTTTACGATATCAAAGCAAATGGGTAATCCCATTCCAATTCCGCTTTCTTTCGTTGTGAAAAAGAGCTTGCCTAATTGGCTGACCTCTTCTTCTGTCATCCCCTCTCCATTATCCTGAATAGAGATGTGGACCTCTTCAGTTTCCTCTAGTAAAGCCGAATCTACTACAACTTCTCCACCATCCGGCATCGCTTCCAACGCATTCTTAATGAAATTGATCAAGACCTGTTTAATTTTGGATGGATCAATCTGAGTTTTAAGGTTGAATTGAGATGGATGAAACGTAATCGAGCTGTTTTGCAAACGTGTGTTACTTTTCATCAATTCAACCGTGTTGGTTAGAAGTTTATTTACATCACAGGTTTCACGCTGAATATCTGTTGGTTTCCCTAAGATCACGAACTGATTGACCAAACTTGCCATTCTTTCCAATTCGTCATTTATAATTTCAAGATATTTATTTTGTTGGTTATTTTCTTGCAGTAATTGAGTTAACCCCATAATCGAAGTGAGTGGGTTTCGAATTTCATGTGCTAGCCCCGTTCCCAACTTCCCTATTGCAGATAGTTTTTCAGATTCAACCACTTGTTTTTGAAGTTCATGGTATTGGGTCATATCCCGAAATTGGGCAAAAGCTCCAATGATTTGACCTTCACTATATAGAGGGAACACATCTAAATGACACTCTTTCGATGGTCCATCTATCACTTCCAAAGTGATCTCTTGATTCTCGACCTTTTGTCCATGCTCTAAGACTTGATTTATGTAGACTTGAATTTCTTTAACTTGACCGATCCCTTTATCATCTATAGATTCTTTAGAAACCTCTGTTATTTCTTCTGCGGCAGTATTATACTCCAAGACATCTCCATGGTTATCGGTCATCACGATACCTAATGGAGTAGAATTAATTAATACCTGATTTAATAATTGAAGTTGTTGGTTTTGCTTCTGTAATTGTAGCTCTCTCTCAATAGAATCAACCGCAGACGAAAGAAGCCCAAGGTGAAACTGACTGGCGTAGTCAATTAGTGTCATCGTCGAGACCGTTCCTCCAAGTCCTCCCTCATCTGAATAGGTGAAAGGAGCTGAATAACAAGCAACGCCTGATAACGTTTGCTGGTAATGGTCAGTTCCTTTTAAAGCAATAGGTTCTTCATGTCTCAAAGCTAGAGTTACCGAATTGGTTCCAACTTCTTCTTCTATAAACCGAACTCCCACTCTAAGATCAATAGCATCGACCATTTCTTTTATACTCGGATCTCCATATATATCAAGCACGCAGCCTTCATGATCTGTTATAATTACAAGCGTTGGCGTCCCATCCATATAATAGATTAGCTTTTGCATAAAGTGCTTAACGACATCTAAAACACTTGAGAAGATTTCTTTTTTCTGCTCTAGCTCTTCCTGAGTATGTTTCATTTTCAATTTTGGTGTAGCTTCTGGGTCTAACCCATACAGTTCTGAACAATTTCTTTTAGAATTTTCTATGTAGGTTTCAAAACTACTCATTCTTCACGCCCCTAGCAACCAGCTGTGAAAATTGACCATTCGTCGTCACTGGAGAAATATTTATATAAGCGTTAATTATTGATGCTATATTGCAGCTTTTGATAAAGGATAATCTTCTTATCTAACTCTTCGCTCAGTTTAAGAATTTCTCCACTAGAGTATTGTTGCTTCTCTTTACCTATATCATATAATCTCATCTGTAATTGTTTGATTTCACTCTCTAAGCTCTTCAATTCCACATAAAGACCTCACATTTTTAACTGACTTATATTTATATTGTACTAAAAAAAGGAAGGGAAAAGAATAGGGCATCGATAGATATTACTAGATATGATAGAAAAAAGGCGCCTGCCCCCTAGTACGTTCGATACTGCACCGGGGGTCAGCCACTCTTCTAAGGAGGGTTATCACTTTATGTGTTACGTTGATTCTAAGCTTACACTTTATTCATGAAAGTCTAACCCTGATTTTACTTCTTTCACATAACCTGCGCGAATGACATAGTCACCGAAATGTTCATTTTCTTCTCGGTGTTTGGCATACTCAAACAATAACGTGTTTAAGATTTCTAAAATTTCTTCTTCTCCAATGGTTTCTCGGTAAAGTTTGTTTAATCGATCACCTTTAAATCCTCCCCCAAGATACATATTATACTTTCCTGGAGCCTTACCAATGAAAGCTATTTCAGCTAATGCAGGTCGAGAGCATCCATTTGGGCAACCTGACATACGTATCGTTATTTCTTCATTAGACAGACCAGCTTTATCAAGAATATCGTCGATTTTATCTACAAGGGAAGGAAGATAACGTTCAGCCTCTGCCATAGCTAGACCACAAGTCGGCATAGATACACAGGCCATTGAATTTTGACGTAAACTTGAATTATGCTTTCCATCGGTAAGCCCATACTGATCAACGAGTTCCTGAATAGCACCTTTCATTTCTTCAGTTACGTTAGCAATAACCAAGTTTTGATTAGGAGTCAATCTGAAATCGCCTGTATGAACTTTAGCTATCTCACGTAAGCCTGTCATCATAGAAACTTCCTCTGAATCAAAGATACGTCCATTTTGAATAAATAGAGTGAGGTGCCATTTATCCTCTCCTTTTATCCACCCATAACGATCACCATTATGGTCAAAGGAATAAGGGCGTGCCTCTTCAAGCGCCCATCCTAATCTAGTATTCAACTCTTCTTTTAACCACTCGATTCCATTTCTATCGATTGTATATTTAAAACGGGCATTTTTCCGCTCAGAACGATTTCCATAGTCTCTTTGTATCGTTACGATTTTCTCTGCGACATCAACAATATTTTCTGCTGAACAAAATCCAATGACACGAGCTAATTGAGGATAGGTATTTGGATCTCCATGGGTCATTCCCATTCCCCCACCAACCGCAACATTGAAACCTTTTAATTCCCCATCTTCTATGATGGCAATAAAGCCTAGGTCCTGCGAATAGACATCTACATCGTTAGAAGGTGGGACAGCTACACCTATTTTAAATTTACGTGGTAAATAATACGTACCATAAATCGGTTCCACTTCTTCAGGTTCTCGACTATCGACTACTTTTTCTTCATCAAGCCAAATTTCATGATAGGCCTTGGTCCTCGGAGTTAGGTGGTCACTCACCTGTTGTGCCCATTCTTGTACTTCTGAATGTATATGGGATTGGTATGGGTTTGGATTACTCATTACATTTCGGTTCACATCACCACATGCCGCTATGGAATCCATTAATGCTTGATCGATCGATTGAATCGTATTTTTCATATTCCACTTTAAAATCCCATGTAGTTGAAACGCTTGCCGTGTCGTTAACTTCATTGTTTTATTTCCGTAAGTGTTTGCTAGCTCATCCATAACGAGCCATTGTTCTGGAGTAGCAACACCACCAGCTGCGCGAATGCGTATCATGAATTGATACGCAGGCTCAAGCTTCTTTTTCTTGCGTTCATTTCGCACATCGCGGTCATCTTGCATGTAGCTACCATGGAATTTCATGATTTTTGTATCTTCTACAGGTATACTAGCCGTGATCGGGTCTTGAATACTATCTAACAGAGTACCTCGTAAAAAGTTACTATTTTCCTTAATCCCTTCCATCTCGCTTGGAGGGCCACCATGATAGGGGAATTGATGTTTCGCCATCTCCGAACTCTCCTTTATCATTCATTAATAAACGTCTCTTTGATATCGTTTCGTTTTTCGTAATTCAGAAAGAAATTCCTCAGCTTCTTCTGACGTCATGTTTCCTTCTTGTTCAAAAATCGTTAGTAACGCAGCATGAACATCTTTCGCCATGTACTTTTCATCCCCACATACATATACATGAGCACCATTTATAATCCACTGATACAGTTCATCGCTCTTTTCTAGCATGCGATGCTGCACATATACTTTTTCTGTATTATCGCGAGAAAAAGCAACATCCATCTTTGTTAAATTGCCTTCCTTAAGCATTCTTTGCCATTCAACTTGATACAGAAAATCTGAAGTAAAATATTGTTCTCCGAAAAACAGCCAGGACTTTCCCGTTGCTTCTATATCTTCACGTTCTTGCAAGAATGCTCGATATGGGGCTATTCCTGTGCCTGCTCCAATCATGATAATAGGAGTATCAGGATTTTCAGGTAGCTTAAAGTTAGGATTACGTTGTACGAAAATCGGGAGTGTATCTCCTATTTCTGTCCTTTCGGCACATTGTACTGAGCAGACCCCGGAACGATCACGACCGTTAGCGTTATAGCGTAAGGCCCCTATAGTCAGATGAACTTCGTCTGGGTTTGCCCTTGAGCTACTCGCAATCGAATAGAGTCGATACGGAATTTTTCGTAGAATTCCAGTGAATTCTTGTGCTGACACTTGAAATGGTCCAAAATCACGAACCAAGTCAATTAAATCTCTTCCATGAATATAAGATTTAAGCTCTTCTTGATCCCCATTTATAAGTTGCGTAAGTTTTTCATTATTCGTAAATTGTGTCACCTTTTCAAGTAATGGCTTGGTTACATTTGTGATTTCAAAATAAGAGGTAAGAGCTTCACGAAGAGGTCTATACTCCCCTTGTTTGTTGACTGCTACATTCTCTTGAGGATCCCATTGCATCTCTTCAATCAATGTATCTACCAAACTTGAATCGTTTTCAGGGAAAACACCTAGACTATCTCCTGGTTCATAATCCAAATTCGACCCTTCTAAATCTAATTCAATGTGACGGGTTTCTTTGTTTGAACCACGCCCATTAAGGTCTATATTTTCCAGAATTTCCGCTTCAAAAGGGTTGCTCTTTGAAAACTCTGTTTGAAGTGCAGCCTGTTCTTGAAGGTCTCCAGTTGAGTCTGTATTACTTTGTTGTCCTGACTTTTGTTCATTTAATTGATTGATAACACCTGTGAACCATTCATCTGCAGGCTCTTCATAATCCACATCACAATCAATTCTAGGATGAATGCGTTCAGCACCTAATTCTTCTAGCCGCTTATCAAAATCTTTACCTGTTTGGCAGAAGAATTCATAAGAACTGTCACCTAAAGCTAGAATGGAAAATCGAACACCGTCTAGTTTAGGAGCACGCTTACTAAACAGAAACTCATAGAAAGACATCGCATTGTCGGGCGGGTCCCCATCACCGTGAGTGCTTGTTAATATAAGCAAATCTTGTACTTTTTTTATGGCTTTTGGTTTAAAATCATCTAAGGAAGAAAGCGTAACATCGAAATCTTGTTGTTTAAGTTTCTGAGATAGATTTTCAGCAAGCTCCTGACAATTCCCCGTATGAGATCCATATAGAATGGTAACCTCACGTGTGTTTATAGGAGCGGCTATATCAGTAGTACTTTCTGGTGAGGCTTCCTTTTCAACAGTAGCTGTAGCAGTTGAGGAAGGGGCCGCCAAATATCCGCTTAACCAGATTTTTTGACTCTCAGTAAGAGTTGATAATAGACGATTTAAAAGTTCTGCTTGTTCTTCATTAAATGGGCTGTTCATAACCTGGAACTGCAATACGTTCACCTCCGTAAAATCAGCAAAAGTAATTTGTGTTATTTATGTTTTTGACGATAGTAATAATCCAATTCCACCACCATAGCCCCCATTTTTTGGGTTTCAGGCTGAAGGACTTGCGCAATTCCTTGTTTTTCTAGCTCTTTTGCTGTCACTTTCCCAACAGCTACGGCTAATACCTGATCATTAAATGAGTGGACAAGTTGAAGATCTACTTGATTTTCAAATAAATTTTGAACTTGTGTTTTACTCGTAAATAGGACAGCATCAATAGATTGCTTGATGATTTCTTGGTTTAAGTCCCTTGTTACTTGTTCATTTGGACGTTTAAAGGCATACGGCTGTGAAAGATATACCGTAAATCCTAGAGCTTCTAAAGCATCCTTCCATTCTGCATCATCCTGATTATAGGCTTGAAGAAATAATCGATTATAAGACTCAGGTGATTTCCTACTTTGTAAATCATGAAGTAAGGTTTCCATTGTACCGTCTTCAGTAATGATCGTAGGGGCTAATTCTTTTTCCTTAAGCCAGCTCATCGTTTTACTGCCTCTAACCGCAATATTCGTTTGCTTCAACTTCTCCAAGAAGGTGTCATGTAAATCGTTATTTGATGCCGCTTGAGTGAGTGTTTTCGCACCAATACCTGTAGTCAAAACAACCCACTCAAATGGTTGCTCGATTAAATCTCTTACATTCTGAAAACTTGTTTGTTCATTGAGTTCCATTTCACCTTGTATTGGGTAATGAATGGCTTCCCCACCCTTCTTTTCAACGAGAGTAGAAATAGCATCTGCTTTTCGACTAGCAGCTACGGCAATACGTTTATTATTCAGCCCCTTCATCCTTTGGCTCTCCTTCCAGTGTAAGCTCCAACCAATCTTTAAATTTGTCTTGTTCTGCCTTATCAAAATAAACTTCACTTAAAACTGTAGAAAGAATGTCGTTTTGTTTTTCTTTTGAAATAGAAGCATGCTTAACCCGTTGCCGGCATTCATACAAAAAATCTACATACTCCTCGTATCTTTTATCATATTGTTTTTCTAAATCTTTTTTTATTTTGGTAGATAACTTGGGACTCGCACCGTTGGTAGATATCGCAATGGTCAATTTTCCGCGTGATATATAATTGGCAAATTGAACGTTTCCTCTCTCTGCATTGCTAGCAACATTAACGAAAGGAACCTGATTTGCTGAATGAAGTACTTGCTCGTTTACTTCAGGATCATTTGTAGCAATGACGACCATATAGGAGCTTTGTACATCCTCTGGTTCAAACGTTTTCGGTTTCCACTTCACTTCAGATCGTTGCCACATATCTTTTAATGGATTTGATAGATCAGGACTTACAATGGTTACTCGAGCTTCGCTTTTATATAATAGCTTTGCCCTTTTATAAGCTACATTTCCACCACCAATAATGACGGCGTCTTTCCCTTTTAAATCAACCATTATAGGGATAGTACTCAACATAACCGCCACCTTTTTTGGTGCTAACATCAGAAGAATCCTCAGCTGTGTTTTTTAAAACTTCATTCACCCTATCAGATAGGGCTCGAACCATATTGGGATGATTGTTTAAATAATCACAGAGTAGGATATCCTCATTATTTTCTCTAAGATCGTTTATTTTTTTCTGCATTGAACCAATTAACTTACCGGTAAACCAAAGGTAAGGGACGACAATCGATTGGGCTCCTTGTTTCGTTCGTGTAGTTGATAAACCTTCCTCAAAAGTTGGGGAAGCCGCAGCTAGATAGGAAACCTCTATTTCAGCTCCGTTCAGTTTCTGTTTTAGCTTTTGAGCGATGGTTTCAATATCACGTTTTGTTTCTGGATAGCGACTCCCTCTTCCAACGAGCAAAATATCTATATTCGTTTTAGGTTGAGTCCGAACTTCTTCTATCCGCTCGACTAGTACGTCTATAATTCGATCTTGAACACCCAGTGGCTTTGCATACCTAAAGATAACGTTAGGATATTGATTCTTTAATCCTTCAACTTCGTGGGGGAGATCTTTAAAATAATGACCTGCACTTAACAACAACACAGGGACAATGGTTATGGAAGTAGACCCCTGTTGGACCAATCGTTCAATTCCTTGCTGAACAGTGGGGTCAGTAAGTTCTAAGAAACAGATTTCCCATAAAGAAGTACCTACATGTTGATGGGCTGCACGGATGCAAGAAATCGCTTCATTTGTTGCTTCCTTTACCCGACTTCCATGACTGACATATAATACTCCCTGCATCTCTTACACACTCCTTTATCCCACCACTTGTTAAACGGGAATTTTCTCTTCTTCATTTCCGTTTAGTTGTTCAAACCATTGTATAGATTCTCTAAATCGAACAACTTCTCCAATTACGATCATTGAGGGATTTTGAATATCTCTTGCCTTGTTTGTGATATTTATTAAGGTCCCTGTCACTGTCTTTTGTTCTTTTGTTGTTCCAGCATGGACAAGCGCAATAGGGGTATGAGGATCTCGACCAAAGCGAATCAGTCGATCACAAATTTCCGGTAGCTTTTTCACACCCATATAAATACAAATGGTATCCATACTTTTTACGACATGCTTCCAATACTCTTCTCCATCTTTATCGAGCTTACTTACCCCTGAAATAAAAGCAACTGATGAACTATAATTTCGGTGGGTAACAGGAATACCTGCATAGGCAGGTGCGGCTATTCCAGAGGAGATGCCAGGAACGATTTCAAAAGGAATATTCTTTTTGGCTAACTCTTCTGCTTCTTCTCCACCTCGACCAAACACAAATGGGTCTCCTCCCTTTAATCGAGTAACGGTTTTTCCTTGTAATGCAAACTTACATAGAAATCCGTTAATGGTTGACTGTGTCATAGAATGATTATCTGGAGCTTTGCCACAATAAATGAATTCTGTTTCAGGACCGGCTTCGTGCAGTAATTCTTCATTTACGAGACGATCGTAAAGAATGACATCTGAATGTTGAATAGCCTTCAAACCTTTTACGGTAATCAACTCACTATCGCCTGGCCCTGCACCTACAATGTACACTTTTGTCATTCGCTTCCTCTCCCTTCTTACATTCTGCTCATGAAAGTTCTTCAGCTTATCGATGTCTAGCTCCAGCGCCAAGCTATACGTTTCTACCCGGGCGCTTGCGCTTTTCTTAATTACCAGGCGTATGAAGGCCACACTCTGTTTTGTTCAATCCTTTCCATCTCCCTGAACGGTTATCTCCCTCAGCTTTAAATGTGCAAGGAATGCAACCTATACTTGGATAGTCTTGATCATGCAATTCGTTGTAATCCAAGTTGTTTACTCGGATATAATCCCATACGTTTTCCCATGTCCAGTGAATTAGTGGACATACCTTAATAGACTGAAATCGATCATCCTTATTAACAAAATTGGTATTAGCACGACTTGGAGACTGTTCTCTCCTCAATCCTGACAGCCAAGCTGTGGCACCATCAAGTGCATCTTCTAGTGGTTTGATCTTTCGTATATAGCAGCATTGGTCAGGGTTTCTATTCCAAAGAGCCGATCCATATTGCTCAGACTGTTCCTCTAAAGTGAGTTCAGGCTTCTTCATCTCAATATCAAGCTCTGGATACCTATCTTTCACTTTATTTATAAGGTCGTAAGTTTCTTGAAAATGGATACCTGTATCTAAGAATACGACTTTTGCATCTTTCTTTATTTTAGATATTAAGTCAATCAATACAATACCTTCAGCACCGAAACTGCAGGCATACACAAGGGATGAACCATACGTATTATACGCCCATTCTAGTACCTGTGCGGCACCTTTCGTTTCATCCTCAGGTTGAAATTCTTCAAATGGATCACCTGTAAAATTCTCATATAACAATAAATTATTTTTCATGGTTGCCTCCCTACAAAATGATATAGTTGGCCATGAAACTGTAGCCTGACCTCCTCCACTAAATGGAAAGTGCTCCAATACGATGCAAATGATCCATCACTTGCTGAACAGATTCTTCTAATGATTGCTTATCCGTTTCTACTATAATTTCCGGTTCATTTGGCTCTTCATAAGGAGCATCCACTCCAGTAAATCCTTTTATCTCACCTGAACGAGCTTTTTTATAAAGGCCTTTAGGGTCTCGATTTTCCGCTTCTTCCAGTGAACACTTGGTATACACTTCAATAAATTCCCCTTCATTAAATAAAGCGCGTACGTGATCACGGTCCTCTCTATAAGGTGAAATAAATGCGGTTAATGTAATTAATCCAGCATCATTCATCAGTTTAGCTACTTCTCCAATACGGCGAATGTTTTCTGTTCGATCTTCTGGACTAAAACCTAAATTTTTATTTAATCCATGTCTTACGTTATCTCCGTCTAATCGGTAGGCATGAACACCTCTTTTGTGCAAAGCTTTTTCCACTTCAACGGAAAGGGTTGATTTCCCAGATCCAGATAATCCAGTAAACCAGAGCACTGGGCTTTGATGATGATTTAAAGTTTGCCGGTCTTCTTTCGAAACTACTGAGTCATGCCATGTTATATTGGTAGATTTCATTGACCTTGCCTCCTATGCAAATTGATAGTAAACGATGCCGACGGTGATAACCATGGCGATAATCGTTAATGGTAAACCAGTTAGAGTGTAATCTTTGAATTTATATCCTCCAGGACCATATACAATTAGGTTAGTCTGATAACCTATTGGGGATAAAAAGCTAGCTGAAGCAGCCATAGCAACCATCATTGCCATTCCTATTGGCTCAATATTTGCGTCCTTTGCAACTTCGTATGCAATTGGAAACATAATTACAGCTGCTGCATTATTGGTAATCAATTCAGTAAATACATTCGTTAAAATGTAAATGGCAAGAAGAATAGCTAATGTACCTAAAGGTTCTAATTGACTAATGAATTGATTGGCAATCCACTTTGCCGTTCCAGTCTCGATAATCACGTTTCCTATCCCTATTGCACTCGCAATAAGTAACAGGACCTGAAACTGTAGGGCAGATTTAGCTTCTTTAATCGTAATCATGTTGGTGATTAGGAAAAGACCTACTGTTAGGGCCATGGCTTTGAAGATCGATAATACTTGAAGTGTGACAAGTAAAATCATGACTCCTAGAATCGCTAACGCACACCAACCTTTTGTTTCATTTTCATGGAATGGTTGGCTATCCATATGCGAAGTGACGTAAAAGTCATGCTGTTCATTGCTTTTTTTCTCAAACTCTTCTCCTGCTATTAATAACAAAACATCTCCAGCCTTTGGGGCTATATCTCCGACTTTTCCTTGTACTCGTTCATTATTTCGATGAACAGCAATAACAGCTGCATCATATACGTTTCGAAATCGATTCGCTTTAATAGTTTTACCCATTAAAGTAGATTGGTGAGAGATGACGATTTCCTGTAGTTTTGTTTTACCGTTTTTCAGATCATCCAACGTTAAGTCTGTACCTGTATCGAATTGCAATCCTTTTCGTTTTTGCAAATCAGCCATTGTAGTCATTTTTCCTGTGAAAATGAGTCGGTCTCCCTCCTGTAAAACAGTCTTTCGTGTTACAGGAGATATCTTTTCTGCTCCCCTTATAATTTCGATCAAATATATCCCCTCAAGATTACGTAAACCAGCCTCTTCAACAGAGTGATTTATGTAGGGAAAGTCACTTAAAACGATTAGCTCACTTAAATAGTCTTTTGTATTTTCGTCCATTCTAGCTTTTAAACTAGGGTGATTCGGTAATCGTTTAGGAGAAAAAAATATTAAATACAGTAAACCTACAAGTGTGACAGGCACACCAACAAGGGCTAATTGGAAAAAGGATAGACCCGACGTATTAAAGTCTAATAGTAAGCCATGAATAACGAGATTTGTTGAAGTTCCCATAAGTGTGACCGTTCCACCCATAATTGCAGCATAGGATAAAGGAATTAAAAATTTAGATGGAGATAAGTTATGCTTAGTAGCCCAATTTTGAATTATAGGCGTTAACGTAACGACTATGGGTGTATTGTTTAAGAACGCTGATACACCTGAAACAGGAACAACAATTCGAGCTAATGCACTTGTACTAGTATTGGATTTTTCTAAAAACCTTTTCATATATCTCTCGATCAAACCACTATTTTCAAACACCTTAGCGACAATGAACAACAACGCAATGGTCAGCATTCCTGGATTAGAGAATCCAGCTAATCCTTGCTCTGGTGATACAAACCCCATCAGAATAAATACAAAGAGAGTTCCTACTACAATTAAATCAGGACGGGTAATCTCAAAGAGTAACCCGATTAACATAAGTAAAACAGTAACCATTACGATAATCATTTCAGAGGTCATAGCGGAACATCCTTTTTAGTCTTCCTGCATCCCTTTGATTAAAACATCTGCTACTTCTGGTCGAGAAAATTCTTTAGGTGGACGTTCCCCATTTTTTAACAACTCACGTACTTTGGTACCACTTAAATGGACATGATGCTCCTTGTCATGAGGGCAGGTTTTAGACGTCGCCATGTTTTCACATGTTTCACAATAAAAGGCATGCTCAAATTTAAAAATTGTAATGCCTAACTCTTCTTCATACTGTGAAATTAATTTCTGAGCATCATAAGTGCCGTAGTAATCACCAACTCCTGCATGATCACGACCTACAATAAAGTGAGTACATCCATAATTTTTTCTTACAATTGCATGGAGGATGGCCTCTCTAGGTCCCGCATAACGCATAGCAGCTGGATAAATCACTAGACGCGTTCTGTCTTCCGGGTAATAAAGCTTAAGTATAGTTTGATAGCTTTCCATACGAACATCCGCTGGGATATCTCCGGATTTTGTTTCCCCAACAAGAGGGTTTAATAGTAATCCATCTACTGATTCAAGGGCTGTTTTTTGAATATATTCATGAGCGCGATGGACTGGATTACGCGTCTGGAATCCAACAACAGTTTCCCATCCTAAATCAGCGAACAATTGACGTGTCTCGGCTGGATCTAAGTAAAAATCCTGAAACTCTCCATGATTTGGACGGTTTAATAAGGTGATTGGTCCCCCAAAATATACATTTCCTTTCTCATACACCTTTTGAACTCCTGCATGTTCTTTATCTGTTGTTCCATAAACATTTAGCGCTTCTAGTTCCTGATCATAGGTGTATTTATCTTTAATAATCATGGTTCCATAGATAACATGATCTTCCCCAACCAGAGCGATCTCGTCCCCAACTTGATATTTCTCAGCGTGTGCTTCCGAAACGGGAAGAGTGATAGGAATGCTCCAAATCTCCCCATTTTCTAATCTCATATTATGGACAACATTTTCATAATCTTGTTGGGTCATAAAACCTTCAAGAGGACTAAAGCCGCCAATCCCAATTAATTCTAAGTCAGAAATCGTCCAAGCTGAAATGGATAGTGTTTTTAATGACTTAGCCTCTTCCAATGCTTTTTGTCTCTCATTACCTTTTAGTTCTCGATTTACAAGATGAGTTCCATGAACGTTCGTTGTCATCCCTCATCCTCCTCCATAAAAAAATTTAAAACTTAATACCCGTATGTTCATGAGAAATATATTCATTTCAACTCTAAAACGCTAAACCGCTAATTCCTATAGATTTAGTTGGTATTAATTTAACATTATAAATCCTTCACTTTATAAATGTGAAGAGTTTTTTTAAAATTTTTGTTATTGAGCCAATTTCCCTAAAAAAATGCCTTATCCCCAGTACGTGAATGCGCTACTGCACTGAGGGTAAGGCACCTTCTAATACCGACTACCTAAATAAGAGAATATATCCTGACTATAGAAATGCCACTCACTAGAATCATAATGTAAGGAATAGTTATAGCCAACCAATACAAGAACACCAATGTAATCAATCGAAAAACGGAGCGGCTATGTGGTCTTCGATACCTTCCCGAAGAAATGCGGTTCCTGCGACAGTCCGATATCACATTCATATCTTATATAAATATGGTAATTTATCACTAGTAATGTTAACTTATAATAAAGACAGTTAACATTACATAGTAAGGAGATACTTCTATGACTCAACATTTTAGATATTTATCTACCAAAGACCTTGAGAGTCAAATTGAAAAGCTTAGGTATGATATGGTTACACTTGGCTTAACCTTAGGGGTAAGTAATCCCAAGACTATCGAAATAAGCAAGCAATTGGATAAGTACCTAACTGAATATCAAAATCGCTCTGTGTCTAACCCTCCCACTACTATTAGAAATAATCATTATTCCGAGATTACTTGATGAAAAACAAGTCAGAATAAAAAGTAGGTCACTTTCATCTTTAAGAAGAAAGTAACCTACTTACATTACAAGGGAGCGTGATCTAACTAATGATTGCATAGACTTCAAGGTCAGTAGCGTTATATTTTTCTTTAACTATATGTTTACATACAAAAAAGACACGTTATTACATCAACGCGTCCTAAATTTAGTGAAGTTATAAACTATTATATTAAGACAAGCTACTTTTTTATAAAAACTAATTTTATAAAACCATTCTCATCTCAATTTCTCCATCTTTTTCTTCAACCTTATGAAATCCTGCTTTTTCATATACACGAATGGCTGGCTTGTTTTTCGAATCAACAACTAGTTTTATGTGGTCAAGGGTTTTATCGTAATATTGCATTCCGAACTCAATCCCTTGATTAACATATGTCGTGCCTAAGCCTTTTCCTATTAATTCAGGTTTTAATGCTAAACCGATTTCCATAATGCTGTCTTTAATGTTGAATTCAAATAAGCCAACAGCCTCATGATCATGTAAAGCAACAAATCCTTCAAAACCACCTGGCCCTATTAACTCTCCTGTCTTTTTAAAAGACTCAAAATAAGGAGTCATCATGACTTGTTCAATAAATCCCTCATAATTCCATGAGTCTATTTCTTTCACATATTCTATATTTATTGGTACAAATTTAAAATTCATCTCTTCAACGCCTCCTTGAGTCATCATTCTCACAATCTTTTGCTTCATTATCATACTTTATTTACACTACTTTTATAGGCAGAATGGTTTCCAGCTCACTCAAATCATCAATCACCATATCTGCTTGAGCGAGTTCATTCTCTCGAGCAAAATCAAAATTGCACCCTATGGAGACAAGTCCATTATCTTTTGCTGCTTTAACATCCGAAAGTCGGTCTCCTACAACGGCTGCATGCGTAACTTGATAGTTTTCTAGAATACGCTTAACCAGCTCTGATTTATGTAATGATTCGATTTGTTGAATACTGAACGTTTCGGTCACCCATTGATCTAGTTTATAGTAGCTCACTATTGCTTCTAGATATTCCTTTAACCCATTACTTGCTATGTAAATAGAATAACCATTCTTTACTAAGTAACTAAAAACTTCTTTAACGTTAGGGTAAAGGGCACCTTTGCCACGTTTTATATTTTCAATTAATCTCTCAAGAAAATAAGCATCTGTTTGTTCCCATACTTCAATAGAATGATTCGGTAACAATGCTTCCCATACTTTTGGCAGTGGGACACCCATAATTTCTCGATATTTTTCTATCGGCGTTTCTGTACCCCATAGGTTTTGTGATCGTAAGTGATTAAACGTATCTTCAAGTGATAATTCTAGTATTTTATCTGTTTGAAATAGTGTTCCATCCATATCAAAGATGATGGCTTGAGGCATTCAGTTCTCTCCCTTTTCAAGATAGTGACTACTTTCCAAAGTTTAGCAGAGAAAGCACGAGTATTTAACTATTCCTGATTAATTTTAAAAATAAAAGACGCAACCATCCCGATTTACGTCCTTCTCCCCCCTATATTATTCCTCTTTCACTTTTAATTCTTGATAGAATTTATTTACGATTGGATACAAATCAGGTTTTGTATGATAGTAATGGTCATTAACCTGGGTTAAACCAAATTGAAATGTTCTTTCCTCTCCTTCAAATAGAGTAATAGCGTAATTAAAACCATCTCGCTGCTCCTGGTTTTCATCAGGTATAAACTCTACATTCTTGATTTGATCTAGCAATTCTTCAATTTGGTTCTCGCTCTTCACGGTCTTCTTATACCCCGTATTTCCATCGGCAATGACAATTTTACTGACGTCACTCAAATTTCCCTCATAAAACTCTGAGAATGACTTTTGTTCCAAACCACACCCAGTCAGCGCAGCAAACATGAAGAGGAAGTATATCACGAATAATGATTTGTGCATGAACATGACCTCCATTTACATCATTTGTCGTATAAAATTTGAGAAAGTTTCAAATGGTTTAATCCCGTTTCACACACAGCCCCCGAAACACAGCCCACCTATCACCTGATTAGTTTAATAACTCATAAACCTCCATACCCATCCAAAAACTCAATAGAACCCAAATGAAAATAACTAGCGATCCCACTACCCAATTTCTCGGCTTACTATTTGTCATCATTTCGTCTACTTTTTCTTCACATTCAACGATGACTTCTCGAGGTATCAGCTTAAACGCAAGCATGATCCCTAACGGAACAATAATGATATCATCAATATACCCCAATATCGGTATGAAGTCAGGTATTAAATCTACCGGACTAAACGCATATGCAACAACAGTAGCTGCAAATAATTTAGCATGCCAAGGAACTCTTTGATCTTTATAAGCTAAGTAAAGTACATAGATTTGTTGTTTTAATTGTTTTGCCCATGCTTTTATTTTGTTCATAACTTCTCCTAATCTTTATTTCTAAAATTTATTCCATTATTCTTTAGGAACAACTTCTACGACTATATTCCCTTTAACTTCATCATTAATATAAACCAAGACATTCCAAATTCCTGATGACTGAAACGTTAAATTAGATGGCATATTCACTTCATCTTTATTGATCTGAGCACCTTCATAAAACTCTCCTCTAAATAACGTTACTAATTCGTTTGAGCCTTCTTTATACCCCAATACTTTTACAGGTGTGTTCTTGATGTCTTCTTCACCCCAGTAAAACCAGAAAACCTTTTGCCCTTTCTTTGCTATAATTGGAAAGCTGCTCGTAATGCCAAAACCTTCTTTCTTTCCGATAACCTCATAACTTATACTCTCGCCATTGCTATCTTCTGTTTGATATTCATATTTAGGTGTTAGATTCCATTCATCATTTTGATCCCCTATTTCAATTGATGAACCTTCATATTTGAACTCTTTTGCTTTTGTTTCTTCAGGTTCACTTTCCGTTTCACAACCCAATAGAAGTAAAAATATATAAAAAACATTAGTTATGGAAACTATAAACCTTTTCAAATACATCACTCCTCTTTTTTTAAAGAGCTTAATTTAAGGCCAATTTATTTGTAATTCCTTCAGAAACTGGGTGTACTCTTTTGCAAACTGATTTGGATTCTCGACCTCTCTATAGCCTCCAAATGCATCTAAATACCCTGAAAATGTCTCCCAAGCTTTTAAGATCCTTTTTAAATCATCTTTTCGATCAGCCTCAAATGGCTTTAATTCTGGGTCTGCATATGTAATAAACATAGCAATGACCTGATTATGTCTATATTGATAGTATTCGTCATAAACCTTCTTATCGATTTCATCTTTATGTAAATGAAAAAGAGCCTGTAAATTATGCTCTGTACTTTCCCATAAAGGGGCAAGTTGAGCGAAATTTTCTTTAGATGGTTGATTTATTGTCCTTTGAAGCGCATCACGCAATGCTTCTGGTTGCAATGCATAATTGTAAATATCATCTTCTACAGCATCGATAACTTCTTGCTTCTCGTTAATTTGAACTCGCAAATCGAAGTAGACAAATAAACAAATAACTACTATTCCGATTGCGCAAATCCAATAAAGCTTTTGTTTCATCCTGATCCCCCAACACAAAAGACACGTTTTTGCTCAACGTGCCTGGCCCTAATTTTATACCAATTATTTCAAAATAACACACTTGCTGCAATCACATTTTTTCGGAAAAACCATTGGACATATAGATGAGAAAGCATTGACTTTAATGTAAACTAGTACCGAAGGAGTTGAATACTGTGATACTAAAATTAACACCAGAGCACAAAACCGAATTAAAAACACTAGTCGAACAAGATCTTATACATAACCTACAATTTATCGAGTATTACCCTTTTCTATACAACCATGATCCTCGTTTTGGCTTTTATGGATTTTTTGAAGACCAAGAACTTGTGGGAGCTCTCTATTTTAGCCCTTTTAATATGGGAATCTCTGTACAGGACGGCATTGATCCTACTGTATTTAAAGAAAAACTTTCGACTCTCCCCTCTAAATTCTTATATGGGAAGAAAAACATACTTACAAGCGTATCTCCATTACCTAATCGAAAAGATCATCCTTATAGCTACGGAAAACTCCCTATTGGAAAGCTAGCAGACGATGTTCCTCAAAAAGTCGTGCAAGCAACCCAACATGATTTCTCTTCTTTGCTTGAGTTCTACGAAGGCAAAAATATTCAATTGGAAATGAAAGAGTTACTCCCGCATTTAATTGAGAGAGGTTTAGTCTTTATTGTAAAAGATGGACAAAAAGTGATATCAAGCGCATTAGCTCATTCTACGACACAGGACTTCTGTTTAATTGGAGCCGTCTACACTGATCCAGAATACCAAGGCCAACGCCTAGCATATTCCAGTGTATTAGCGCTTACCCAACATCTACATTCTCAAGGCATAACCCCATATTTGTTCTTTGAAGACCACCTACCTCATCTCCACCGCTTTTACGGTAAATTTGGTTTTGTAAAGGAAGCAGATTACTTAATGCTTCATGAATAAAAGAAGCCAGCTCCTTCATGTCTAGGAGTTGGCTTTTCTTTACTGTACTTAAAACATGCATATCAATAAGTCCATACCTTTAACACACACTCCATGTATCTAAGTCATGCATGATGGAAAGAATAAAAGACGCTAGTTAACTGATACTTTGAGGTGTATGTATGTATTTACTTATGGTCGTTCTCGTTTGGATTATCTTCGCTTGTATTTTTTTAGATAAATTGACCATTCAACAAACCTATTCCACTGTACAATACTTTGTGATATTCAACCTTGTGTACAATTTCCTATATTACAACCATACATTATGGGAATACCAAGCTATTACGACTCCCATATTAAACCATACATTTATTGAACTCACATTTACTTTTATCATTCTTCCTATTGGTATTATGCTTTATTTAAAATACTTTCCGGATAATAAAATCCATCAAGCATTATACTTATGTTGTTGGGTTCTTTTTTACACATTTATTGAATTCCTTTTTTATAAAATGGGGATGTTCCGATATGACAATGGATGGGGAACCCTTCAAACTCTCTGGTTTAATGTCCTCATGTTTTCAATGATTAGGCTTCATTACCTTAAGCCTTTTTTAACCTTTATGATTTCCATACCCATTACCATCATTTTAATTCAGTTTTTTCCTATTCCTTTAGAAAAATTAAAATAAGGTTGATTCTATGAACACTTTATTATTCCTAATCCTTCTCCATAGCACCTATTTTGGAATGGGACTCTATTTATGGTGGCGGAGAAAACAATAAATAATCTCTGTTACTGAAATGTAAGACCTAACCTTAATACAAATGATTTTATTGTTTGTTGTTTCGAAACAAAGTATCTCTATAACAGTTTAGTTAGATGATTAAAAAGAGTTTGGAGATGTAGAATACGTTTTGAGCCAAGATATGTTTTAGCAGAATGAGAAGTTACATGAACAGTTAGTAGAATTACAACATTCATGGATTTCATTTTGGAGAGAATATACCTTAAATACCCCACATTGGTGGATTGGCATAGCCTTAGTTATCTTACCCTAGATTTGGTGGATTCGTTGGAGTGAAAAGAAAAGTAGGAATAGGCTTCTTTATTCTGGTTTCTTTATGATTATCATTTCTTCATTCTTGGATATAGTAGGGGTTCGTTTAGGTTTGTGGTATTACAATTATGAGATTATACCGTTATCTCCCGCATTTCTACCATGGGATTTCACAGTAATTCCAGTTAGTGTAATGGCACTAATTGAATATAAGCACCATTTTTCACCTGTATTAAAGGCACTAATTTTTGCATTTCTCTCTTCATTTATAGGAGAAACCATATTTGAATACTTTGATTATTATGTGAAAGGTCCATTGGAGTGCTTTCTATTCTTTTCCTATTTACTTTATTATCTTCCTGATTGCAATTTGGATTAGTCGAAGGGAAAATTTTAATCTGGTATGATCTATCGAAGTTGTAAAAAATCGTGGTTTTATAGGAGTAAAACAAAGGTTGGAAAGTACCTGTGTGATTTGTAATGAATATCGTTTCTTAACTTATAGCCCCTAGCCATTCTTCAAATCAGGTACTTTCCAATTTCATGTCATATTAATAAACTCGTGCTCCTTTTTATTTCTTGAATCTTCTTACTTTAGATTGTGATTTTTTCGTTTTTTCTTTTCCACCTTGAACAGAAGTGTTGATTTGTTTCACCTCTTGGCTAGATGCAAAATCTCTTTCGAAAAGTTCACGAGCTTTGATAAACATGTTCATTTTATAACCCTCCTTAAAATTTTGTTAATAAGATTCCCCTTGTATTTGAGAGCAAAACTAAGGAATTTGGATTCTAAACTAGATATCCTCCTCTATTTGTTACTCACGAATATCTGAGGACTTATTTTGAAATATACCACGTTTGAATGGATGTTTACACTACTTTTCAAGAATTTGTATAAAAAAGTTTGTAAAATATATGCTGTATAAAATAGCTTTTCTACATAAATTTTTTATATAAATCATTCATTATTTTCACCTCAACCACCTTTCTCCTTGAGAACCGCCACAATAGGATTTTTCCTTTATACAATCTATTAAATAAAGCAGACTTCTTTGTAAATAATAAGAGTGAAGAAAATATGAGGAGGATTTGTATGAAACAAAACAAACAATCTAAAGAAAACTCTATGATGAAGCCTGGGTTCGCTGGAACTGATGCACAAAAGGTAAAACAAGAAATAAAAAAAGATGAAAGCGAAGGTCGAGGGGCAATGACCGCTCGAGAAGCAGGATCCATGAGGGATTAGAACGACTCTGAGTGGTTTACTTATGTAAAAAAGCACAACCATTACTGACATGGTTGTGCCTTTTACTTTATTACATTATTCCTTTGAAAAAAGCTAGATACTGTAGTTATGAAATAAAATGGTCATCCTTAACCTCAGTTATAAACACTGTCACATGTTCCAGGTTGCGGTTCGTAGTAACAATGGTTTTTATATGGACCAGTAAAAAGTTGACCATACCAGGTTGGAGGACATTCACCTTCTGGATTGAAATACCAAAGAGCATATTTAGCTGGGTGGTCTCTCCAAAAATTTAGCGTTTTTCTGGCTAATCTTTTCTCAGTAGACCTTGCTCTGTTATAAAATAAGTTTCCCTTTTGAACAGCTTCAAAAGAATAATTCCCGCCTTGAACTTGAAATATGACGTCTCTAATTGTTCGTAGACCTTCAAAGTCTAAACAATCCGCTTTCGAACGATTAACAATCACATTTCCTACATACAACATTCCTTGTTTCCCTTCAGCTACAGCTTCTGCTCTCATCATCCTTGCCACTAAGGCAACATCTTTACTTGTGTATTTTACTCTTGGCATATTTTCACCCCAAAAGTATTGTATGAAAGAAGGCTTGGTTATTGTCATTATTATTTATAAATTAAGCCTGTTTCGTTTTTAAAGCAACACTGATTAGATACTTTTGAGTTCAAAAAATGATTGAGATTTGACTTTGAGTTAACTCGAAGTAGTATGGTTTCTATATAAGTAAATAAAGCCTTACCAATGTATGATAAAAAATGAGGTGTAAAAGGATGGATTATCGGATCGGAGAGGTAGCGAAAGCAATAAGTGTGAGCGAGCATACGTTGAGATATTATTAATTTTTCAACCCTAAAGAAAGGACATACATATTTCTAAGATTTTAAGTTAACCTACTATACGACAATTTTGCAGTAAGCAAATATCTTGAATTGAAGATATGTATCAAGTAAGATGCCAATCTAAGGTTAAATTAAGAAAGGATGTTTAGAATGAAACACAATAACCTATTCTCTAATACAAAAATTAAAGATAAAACCTTTAATAACCGATATGTTGTTGCACCCATGACAAGAATTAGTGCAGATCAAGATGGTCGTGCAAATGAAACCATGCAAAAATATTATGAGCGATACGCCAAAGGTGGATTTAGTGCCATAATTTCAGAAGGAATTTATATAGACGAAAGTTACAGTCAAGGCTATGACGATCAACCTGGACTTGCGAAAGATGAGCATGTACAGGCATGGAAACCAGTAGTAGACGCTGTTCATAGCCATGATTCTTTAATGATTGCACAACTTATGCACGCAGGTGGTCAGAGTCAAGGAAATGCTTATACAGATGAAACGATATCCTCTTCTGATATCCCTCCAAAGGGTGAACAATTAGGTTTCTATGGTGGCTCGGGTCCATTCCAAACACCTAAAGCAATGACTGAACAAGATATTGAGCTAGTAAAAGATGCATTCGTTCAAAGTGCCACCCGCGCTAAAGAAGCTGGATTTGATGGTGTTGAGATCCATGGAGCAAATGGGTATTTATTGGATCAATTCTTAACTGATTATTTGAACCATCGTGAAGACCAATATGGTGGCTCTAAAGAAAACCGACTTCGAATTGTACTAGAAATTATCGAAAGCATTCGAAAAGCAGTTGGACCTGATTTTATGGTAGGAATTCGTATATCTCAAATCAAAGTTGCTGATCCCGACCATAAATGGGCTGAAGGAGAAAACGAGGCTGAATATATCTTCTCTCAATTAGGCAAAAGTGCTTTAGACTATATTCATATTACAGATGGAGATGCAACGAATTCTGCGTTCGGAGAGAACACAAGAACGTTAGCTCAGGCTGCTAAAGATTTTGGAAAACTTCCTGTTATCGCAAACGGTAAATTAGGTGACCCTGAAAAAGCGGAAAAATTATTAGAAGAACATCAAGCTGATTTAGTATCCTTGGGTACAAGCGCCTTAGCCAATCCGGACTTACCAAATAAGGTGCGTAAAGGCATGGATCTAAATGAATTTGATTTTGAAAAAATTCTACTCCCTCAAGCAAAAGTAAAAGATCTTGAACTACAAATGGACATCGTTCAATAACAGCACTTTAAAATAGTAAAAAAGCTACTCCCATATATTTGGGTGTAGCTTTTTTAAGGAGGTATCTGATCGTGACACATATTAACAATCCAATGAGTATTGGAGATTTAATGATTTCAAATCGCCTTATTATGGCCCCAATGCAACAAAATCACGGGTCTGCAGAAGCCTATGCAACTGATTATCATATCAATCATTACACAAAGCGAGCAGGGTCAATCGGTTTAATCATTATTGAATCTACTGCCGTCTCCAAAAATGGCCGACTATATCCAGATGACATTGGGATCTTTACTGATAAACATACAGAACCACTTAAAAGAATTGTTGATTCAGTCCATGAAGAAAAAACCCCTATTTTCATTCAACTTTCTCATGGGGGGAGAAAATCACATCCTAAGGTGACAGAAAAGATGGTCGCACCAAGTCCTATTCCTTTCGATGATCGGTATGGTACTCCTAATGAAATAACAATTCCTGAAATCAAAGAAATCATAGCAGATTATCGAAATGCTGCTAGAAGAAATGTAGAGGCAGGGTTTGATGGTATTGAGCTTCACGCAGCACATGGTTATCTGTTACATCAGTTCTTATCTCCACTTTCCAATCAGCGTAGCGATCATTACGGAGGTTCTGTAGAAAAGCGTTCTAATATTGTACTTGAAATACTAGAAGCAATTCGTAGTGAAGTAGGGTACCAATTCCCTTTACAAATCCGAGTATCCGCTAGTGACTTTACAGAAGATGGGTTACGCTCCACAGAGGTTGCCAAGATCCTTAAGATTCTTGAACAGTACTTAGATGCAGTTCACGTTTCAGCTGGAGGCTTACTCCCTATCAAACCACTGGCAACTCCAGAAGGGTACCAAGTTCCTTTTGCTGCAATTATTAAGCAATATGTAAACATTCCAATAATTACAGTAGGTAAAATCGATAATGCAAAAATAGCAAATTATATTTTAACCGAGGAACTCGCTGATTTCATCAGTATTGGGAGACCATTACTAAATGATGCTGAATTCGCTAAAAAATTGTTATTAGGAGATGAATAAAGTACTGACTTTTATTCTATATGTAAAGTTGTATAAGTCTTTATTAAATGTATCAAAGTAATTAATTGTCAAAACACACACGATTGTAATCGTGTGTGCTCTTTTAGTTGAATTGAAATGAAAGTATTTATAATACTATTCTACAGTGCTCTTCACCTAATTTTCTTATGGTTTAATTACTGAACCGTCTGGTTTTCCAATAACAAACTCTTGCAAAGTATATGAGGTAATAACATCACCGTTTAATTCTGTTATTGAAACTTTTACATCTCCGTCATTAACCATCTTTTCTAAATCATCTTGGCTAACTTCTTTTTTCAACATTAACGTGTTACCCGTACACAATGTATCTCCCTCTGGTGGCAAGTTCGTAATTTTTTCCTTGCCTGCATTCGTAATATAACGACTATCAAGCTCTAATGCACTAGAACTCTCATCTACTATAGAATGTAATTTGTCTTTTATTTCAAAAGTGACTAAAAACGGGTCAATAGAAGCCTTACCCTTTTGGTTATTTTCAATGCAGACCTGAGTTGCTAATGCGTTGAAGTTTTCAGGAACTTCTTCAGGATATATCACCTTACTTTCATTTCTGAGAATAGTTAACCTTTCTTTATCAACCGTGTGATTGCTGCATCCAAATACTAAAATTGTAGTTATTAAAAGTATTAAGGTAAGAACATTAACTTTCAATATTAAACTTCCCTTCAAACTATGATGATTAGTCACACTTTAACATAATTTACCAATAGAATTAGGGAATTAATTCTAGGTGTTTTCTTTATAAAAAAAGACCCAAATTCTTATTAAAGAATTGCGACCTCGTATGAAGATTTTATTTCGAGATAACTACTAATACGATCTTCAACTTTAGCCCTCTCTATTTTGTTAGTACGCAATAGCTATGGCTTCTTGATTGCCAGAACGTCTTACAGTTTGAAGCATGAGATGAGCAACATCCGCTCGGGAAATATTCTTTCCTTTTTGTATTAGTCCATTTACTTGAGTTCGATAACTTTTTGATACAGGACCATTGGTAAGTGTATATGGTTGAATTATTGTCCAATCAACATCACTACTTCTAATCACTCTTTCCATCTCAGCCATATCACTATATATATTCTTTAAAAATAAAGGTCTAATTATTTTTCGATATATAAAAGGAAAGCTTGGATCATCCTCAACACCAGCCGATGAAACACAAACCAGTCGGTTCACACCAAGTTTTGAGGCACTATTTATAATGTTTTGTGTTCCCTTCGAAAAGGTAACAGTCGGTTTTGTTGACCTTCCCACACCTAAAGCTGATAAGATTACATCTTGTTCTGCAATAACTGATTCAACATCACTTATATTCATCACATCCCCTTTGACAACTTTTAAGTTATCGTGAGAGATTGTTTGTTTTGAAGGATCTCTAACAAGTACCTTTACATCATGCCCCTCTGACAATGCGATATTTGTCAATTGAATACCCAATGCACCTGTACTTCCGAAAATAGCTATTTTCATTCCCTACATTCCTCCTCTATCAATTAATCTGCTTTTATGTGGTTTCACTCTTTTTCTTTTTTAGACTATAAGGATGAGTAAGCTTAATAAGGCAATTCGTTACCTTCAGTATCCAAATAAACAAAATCGGTTTGTCCCAATAAATCAGAATCTACACCATGAAATAAAAATGCATTCATATATTTATTATCTATTGTTATCATTTGTGCATCATGATTTCCAAATCTCACTTTATCTACTTCTTTTTTTGCAAACCCGACAATGTAATCATCCTTACCTGAAGCCATTCCCGAATTATTGTTATCAATATTTCCGACACCGATTATTTCTTTAAATCTCCAACCATATTCATTCTTATTTATCCGTCCTACCCCTAAATAGTTATTACGAGTTTCGCCTACGGCTGAGTGGAAGAAAACATACGCAACATTCTCATAGAATTTTGTATCAATAATTTTCAAAACATCAAGTTTTGGATTTTTAACATTACTTAGGGCTACTTCTGGCGTTGAATATGAATGATTCTTTTTACTATGCTCTATATAAACAAAAACATATGCCAACGTTATTACAACAACAATACCAAATATTATTTTTTTCATCGTTTCATCCTTTACAGTTTATAACGATTCTTGCAATGAGAACTTCAAACCTTTTCAAACAATCCTGCCCATTATACTAGTACGTTTCTTCATAATCTAATTCAAAACTTTAACACAGATATTCAGTGAATTACCCTTTACTATTATAAGTACATTTTTTCACAATCTTGCTATTGAAAGTAGAACAAAGGAGACTCCATTAAAAAAGTTTCATCAACAATCACAATCTTTCTATTAACTTCAAATTTATTTAAATAAATCTCTTTAAATATTCGCCAAATATTTTGTTCATAACTTTGGGGGTGTTTTCTAAATAAATATTAATTTGTTCATTGTTCGATTCGAATTTTTCAGAGTTACTTTCTTCTGTTGGAAAATCAGATATTCCTTTTATAATAATGCACTCAACATCATTCTTCTTACAGATATAAGCAATTGCACCCGCTTCTGTATCGGCTATTATTATTTTGTTTTCTTTAAGTTCTAAATAGTCCTTCCACATAACTACTGCTTTATCAGCGGTTCCAATTGTTCCGGCATAAAAATCATTTCCATATTTTGATAGATCAATATCGACTATGAAGGATTGTTTAATAAAAGGCTCAATTTCTTTTACTGTGCAATCATATTGAACGGCTTTATCTGGTACAAAAATATCCAAATTACTGAACTTATCATCTATTCCTGCACATGTTCCAGCAACGATTACTTTAGTTAAATTAAATTTAGAAATCATATACTGATTACCACCAACACCATTTACTTTTCTTACACCGGTACTATAAAAAACGAGCTCAGTATCATTAATTGTTCTCATGAAATACTCGCCATAAGGATAACCGAAACGTTCGTTATCTTTTATGCTAAAGTATTCCAATGTTGCTTCGTATTCCCACTTAGTTGCTATGCTTATTCCTATCATTGACTTATCACCCTACTTTTGTAATTAAAGAACTTTATTATCTATTAACACCGACTTCTTGCAAATCCATAATTATATAGTTTTTTTAAGCTAACCTGCTCGTTAGTTTAAGTGAATTTCATTACAATCTAATTCAAATTTTAACACAAATATCCAATTTGGAACTCGCCTGATTATACGAGCAAGACAAATAAAAAGGGCCTTCCTTATTCCAGGAAAGCGCCCTAACATTAATATCTTGAATTTGAGATAATTATTCATGAAATTGTTACTTATTCAAAGTCCCTTGCAGCATGCATGATTCTAACAACTTCTAGGACTTCTCCCATGTCTCTATAAATAATTCTGTAATTACCGTGAATTTTTCCCCTAATAAGTTGATTTTTTAACTCAGGTACAATTTTACCTGAAAGAGGGAATGTAGCTACTTGCTCAATGGCTTCAAGTATTCTTCTTGCAAATAATCGTGCATATTCTTCAGAATCATGAGATATATAAGTGCAAATTTCGTCCAAATCATTAACAGCACTTTGCGCCCATATTATTTCAGCTATTTATCCATTTTCTCTTTTACTTCCGTATGAGTAAAAGACCTTCCTTCATCTAATTCATAAATACCTTTTTCGATTTTGATTCGCTCATACAGTTTCCGCATGATATCTTCTGTAGTTGCTGATTCAGGTAACTCATTAATAAGTTTGATAACATCTTCTTTTGCACCCAAACGAAGAACCTCCTTTAAGTACCTTTACGTTCATTATAAATCATCTAGCGGACTCATTACTAATATCGAGGGAATAAACACTAATTTTCAATAATTTATCTCGAAACTGAGTCTTCAATATGGCCCGTTTGTTGAATAAACTCAATTAGTACATTCCTAATACTCTTTAATTTAATTTTTACATAAAAAGCTAATTGATTGCGGGTTGATATAGATAAAAACGCATTGATATCATCAATGCGTTTTGTAGTGTGATTTACAATGTTAATTCAAGGGCTAATTTAACGGTTATTTATTGTGTTATTTTAGTTTTTCTCCCTCTCAAGTGAACCCATTAATCATCTTTGATAGGAGTTTTTTATGGTGTTAAATCACATCAATGTTTGGGCTTGATCATCTCCACAACTCTCGTTTCCTCATCTTCCTCAAAACCTGGTTCATCACTTCTGAGAGCACAAGCCCAATGGCGATTGCGCCTGAGTTCATAAATACACTTGCTGCTGTAGGTAAAGCTTCTCCATAATTATTTTGGACAAAGTGACGCATGGCATCATAGGCTAGCCCTCCAGGTACCAAAGGTATAATACCGGCTACACTAAATACAATAACGGGCGTTTTATAGATCCTGGCAAAGAACTGTCCAATCATGGCAATAACAAATGATGCAACAAACGCACCTGTCATTGCATCCATATTGGATGCCAAAAATAATATGTATATGACCCATCCTATGGTCCCCACTAACCCACATTTAAGGATTGTACTTTTCGGAGCCTGGAAGAGTATGCCAAATGAAGCTGAAGCTATAAAACTTGTGATAAATTGTTCAGCAATCATATACGTCCCCCTCCCTCTTTAAAAAATTGAAAAAGCAATCGCCACGCCTCCACCGATCGCAGTAGCTGTGAGGAAGGCTTCCGCTCCTTTTGATAATCCCGACACCAAATGTCCTGCCATTAAATCTCGAACTGCATTCGTAATATGAAGCCCGGGCACTAGGGGCATAACAGACCCTATAACGATCTTATCTGTCTCATGTCCCACCCCAAATGATATAAACAAATAGGCTAGTGTCCCAATTAATAACGAAGCTAAGAATTCAGCGAAAAATTTAATTTTAAACAGGTGATGCAGTAATAAAAGCACGACAAACCCTGCTCCTCCAGAGATGCAGGCCGGAAGGAAATCATACCAATTTCCTTGAAACATGATGGCAAAACAACCACTAGCAACGGAAGCTGCTGCAACTTGTGTGGCTAACGAATAATGAGGGCGTGCGGTATCGATTACAGATAATTGCTCATAAGCTTCTACTATAGTTAAACGCCCTCCTGTAATGTTGCGAGAGATATTGTTGGCGGCTGTCACTTTGCTCAAATTCGTTGCACGGTCATAAACGCGAACAAGTTTCGCCGGTTCTGCTCGACTTACAGAGAAGAAAATGCCTGTAGGCGTTACAAAGCTTTGTGCATCTTCCTTCCCGTATGAAGCGGCGATTCTTGTCATCGTATCTTCTACGCGATAGGTTTCAGCTCCATTTTGAAGCATAATCCTCCCAATTAATAAGCAAAGCTCTACCATCTCAAGCTTTTGAGTATGTGCCGTATCCAAATGCATCCTCCTCTCTTTTCATTATACATGTGTTTAAAGTGTAGCTGATTATGGGCAAGAGAAGCAACTGCTAAACGAAATAGCAAACAGACAACAGTATGAAAAGAAGAGGATAGACGCAGAAATAATGATAAAAAGCCAGGTGACTCATTCTAAGTAGTACACTTTTGGAGCATAAACAATAAAAATGCATTATAAAATGAGCGTTGAATTGCATAGCAATTTGTCGCTAATTATTTGTTGTTATATCAATGTTCATATGTGGTTTCAGTAGTTATTTGCATAAGAAAATGCACCCAAATTTGCACATCTACAATAATTATTGAAGACCTGCAATTTTAGGTGAAAGAACGAATGCAATTTCGACCACAAAAAAAGAGCAAATTCCTTATCGGAAAATGCTCTTTCTTCTTCAACTAAAGAACCCGTTAGCTGAAGATAAATCATTTCCAATTTTCAATTTTCTTTTCAATAATTTTAATCACACTATGAGAACCTATAAAATCAATAATTTCATATCCGTTTTCTGCTTTTATTATGTTGCATACAGCTACTTTATTATGATTGATATAAACTGAATAAAGAGTGTATATATCATCAATGGAGTGTAGATATCCTCTGTAAATTTCATCTTTTTCATCAGCGATATTCTCTATCTCTTCTAAGGTTATTTCTGGAATTGGCACATTCATTCCCCTTTTAAAGTAGAGTTTAACACTACTTCTTGTTCAACTATCCTGCTTCTTTAGTTGAAGGACACCAAATTTAAATCTCCTCATATTTTAACATAAATATCCAGTTGTTGATCAGTTATATTTATGATCAAGACAATTAAAAAAGGGCTTTACTTATTCTAGAAAAGCGCCCGTTTCTGGAACACTTGATTTCGAGATATTCATTAATTTGGTTCAACTAAAGCACCGTTAACTAAAGTGTTTTTCTTAATAATCTCACTTGAA
This sequence comes from Pontibacillus sp. HMF3514, assembly GCF_009858175.1. Classification (GTDB taxonomy): domain Bacteria; phylum Bacillota; class Bacilli; order Bacillales; family BH030062; genus Pontibacillus. Next base: position 1,121,150 of record NZ_CP047393.1, on the reverse strand, counting down.
CTCAAAAATTATTTCTCTAGGATTGTAGCATCCTTAAATGAATGAAGAACCAAATTTATACTCTCTAATTTCCATTAGAACATTTTTGGGTAGCTGGGAAGATGGTTGCATCCAACTATTGTGTATTGTTCTTCAAAAAATCAATCAATTCATCATAATCATAAGTTTTCAATACTACTCCATTCTTATCAAAAACCACAAAAGCTGGTGTTTGTTTCAATTTTAATTTAGGGTACAAGTTATTTAATTCTTCATGAGATTCAGTGTTTATTATAGGGTTCACATTAGAAATATCATTTTGGTGTAGCATCGCTATATTTATTTCTTTTCCGGCAACTTGTAGAGAGTATTTATCATCTTCATCAGGTAAAAGTCCTGAATAGATATGTACAAAATCGTCTTTATTACCAGTACAGGCAGTAATCATAATTAGCAAAAGAATTAAAGATGAAATGGAAATTATTTTTTGCAAATCATCGCCTCCCCCCTAAATACATTAACATAAATATCCATTTAGGATGTAGGACATTCTAAAAAATACAAAAAAAGACGCAAATTCTTATTAAAGAATCGCGCCCGTTTAATGAACACTTGATTTCAAGATAATTTATAAATAGAATCTTCCACTATTACATCCGTTAGGTATGTATTATTTACCTTCCGATAAATTCTTCCAGTTCGTTTTCTATATTTTCATCAGGCACTTTTTTATCTTCAATATCAAATATATCCATTTTATTTGCTATCTTAGTGATTTTTCTATTGTTATCAATTAAAACTCCCAAACAACTTATTAGTAAAATAAGAATTATGATCAAAAGAATTAAAACCAAACCATCACCCTCTCTTGTTTCACTATCCTGCTTCGTTAGTTTAAGATAATCTAATTCAGATTTTAACACAAATATCCAGTTAACAGACTACGATCAAGACAAAGAAAAAGGCCTCTCCTTATTCTAGGAAAGCGCCCGTTTGTGGATTACTTGAATTCAAGATAACTTTACTACTTTTCCAATAAAAACATTTTGTATCTATGATAAATCACTATGTAATCGATACTTCCCGCATTTAACACATTGAAAAAGATAACCCTGATGATCTCCACCATTAGTTAAACTTTTCTTAAATACTTCTTCAGTAATTTGAAGTTCATCACAAATTCTTTTAATATCTCCATAAAGTTCTTCTTCTAAGTCTTTAACATCTTCCCAGCCAACATAATTCTTAATTGCACAGAAATCTCCACAATGGCTTAACCAATATTCTTGTTGCCAACCTATGTATCCAGGAGTTCTAAATATTAGCTCATTAATGTACTCTTCATTACTCACATCTTCGCAGCCCTCTACATCTTGAAACTCTCCATCAAACAACTTGGCTGCAGTTCCATCTTTAATACACCAAGGACAAATTCCTTCAACTTCCTCTACAGAATAAAAAGGTCCAACATATGAATATTCACTGCTCTTTTTACAAGCAGGGCATAATGTTTTCTCTCTTTCAAAAACCTTTAACAAAACTGGATCAGGATTATATTTAAACTTTGGTAGTTCCAAGAAAATGACCTCCTATTTCTAAAATTTGTTTGACGATAATATTACTACAGAAAAGCGCCCAAAACCGGAAGACTTGAATTCAAAATATTTCATATTTTGAATTCAGCAAATACACCTTTTAATTGAATAATTCGTTTAGTGTTTCTACTTCTACTTTATTTTTCTTAGAGGCAATATTTAATAAATCTTCCTTAAAGTTTTCATCCAGCTTATAATAGAGTGTTGGTGATAAGTCAAACATATGGGAGTTCTCAAAGAAAGAAAAAGGGATAAGGTGTCCCTTGTCACGTTGTAGCACACTAACATCATATCTCGCACCAGCTTCTTCTCTACTTTCGAAAGGATAGTGATCCACCGATGATAACTTTTCAGCATTATCAAATTGTTCTAAAATATTTTTAACTGTATCTATGTCTTTTACACTATATAAAGTTGTCTCGTCTTCGGTTAAATCAAACTTCCTAATAATTAGTACGATTGGTTTTTTAAATGTCCTATATGAGTAATCATCATATTCTGAAATGAGTCCATCAGGATAGGTGAAAGGGTTATACAAATACTTAAGACTACTATTAATAATAAAAAAGCCAATCATAATTATTATTGAAGATACTATAATAAGTGATTTTCTATTCAAAAAATCTCCCCCCCCCCTCGTTATTATGAGCTTATCTACAGAAATACATTTCCAACTTTAACATAAACACCCAAAGGATGGACTGAACTTGTATCTGCAAGTTATGTATGAATGGAAGTATGTTTCTTTTATATAAAACAGACCGTATAATATAAGTGTTTTGTATAAAACTTTGCATATTTTGCGGTCTGTTAATTTACTTATTATTCCAGTTTAGCGCCCGAATCATGAAGACTTGATTTCGAGATAATTATCAAATTATTTTTAAACAATAGCCACCCTTTAGCTTAATAAGAATTCTATAAAATGCCCTTCCCACCATTTGTTTTTAGGGTGTTGATTCTTTCCATTCCAGTAATGATTGGTTTTGCACGCCCTATTAGTGTTTGTGTAGCTTCAAGACTTAGAGAAGCTTGATGAGCATTTTCACTACTCCAAACTTCATAAACATAAACAGAATTTGGTTCACTTTCAGAAATATTTACGAGATATATCTCACATTCATCAAGATTCTTCATTGATTCTGCTGCTTCCAACAAAATATCTATCATTGTGTCACGTTCGCCTTCTTGTACCGTGAATTTACTAAACAAACTAAATTTGTTCATTATGTTCCTCCTCTACTATTTAACCCAGTTAATTGTTTTTACATCGGACTTCCAATATCCTATTACTTCCATAAATAAATAACTAATAAAACCGATTGAACTAACCGGCTTCGTTAGTTTAAGATCATCATTCCACAATGCTTCTCCATTTTAACATAATTACCCAATTAGATTAGGAAGTGAATTCTTCTTCCTTCACGTTTCTGAAAATACAAAAAAACGCTAATTCTTATTAAAGAATCGCGCCCGTTTGTGGATTACTTGAATTCGAGATAAAGCTATAAAATATACCCAGAATTACATCTCTTTTAACTCATCTACGTATGCAGCTTTTCCTCGCTGTATAAAGCTATTGTTAGGAGCAACCACATTATAGTAATCAATTTCAAGAAAGTAAGTTGCTTTACTTAAAGTATCGTAAAAGAATGGTACAAACTCCAAATCATTGAAAAAGTAAACTTCTATTTGATCATCATCATTTCGATATGATTCAAATATACGATGGTTTCCATTGATACAATAAGGTTTGTTATTAGTCAGATAATGACTCTGTAAAACCATTACTGGGTTCTTGTGATTAGGCCTTATTTGATTTGGATCTCTATTTATATTACCTGAATCCACTGACTCAATAATACTGGATGGAGAATAATTTAATGCCTTAATGCTTTTTTCGTTGATAAGTGAAGTAGCACCATCTATATCCATAGCATATTCAAATATACCGTTCGGGAACTCTGCATATATAGAAAAAGTCTCTTTACCAATTGGATGAACTACTGGGTAAGTCATATCTAAATGATTCAAAACTTTTTTCCATTTAGATGCAACCTCTGCACCATAATTCGATGTATTCTCCATCTCTTTAATGCGTATAGTAAAATGATTCAAGGGATTAAACTTTTGCGCTTCTTTTTCATAAGTTTCAATTTTACTTACCAACCTTAATACCCCCAATTAAGAAATAATCACCTGGTTCCAATTATTTCAAAACAAGATACCATAGGCAATAGTTTTTGCAATATATCCCCCCATATTAAAAGACGCGTTATTAAAGAAACGCGCCCTATTGCTGAATAATTGAATTCGAGATAAATTGCAAATATGACCTTCAACTAACGCACCCGTTAGCACAATTAGAACCGCATCACTACTCTCTATCTCCTTTTAGTTGACCACCATTTTTCTCAAAAAATTCTTCAATATCATTAACAGAAGTAGTTTTTAAAGCAATCCCGCCTTTAGATACTATGAGATAAAACGGGTACTCTTTCTCACCCCAGGCTTTTAAGTAGTCTATATCGTTAGCTCCTATACTGGTATCATCCTCAATATATCGATGTGAATAAATTGCATCAAATTTCTCATACTTGTTCAATGTTATAATTCTTTCAGATTCCTTAGAATTGGAACCATTGCCCCTGAACATATGGATAGAATATTTATCTCCTGCTCCATTCTTCCATAACTCCAATGCATCTTTTTTATAGTTTTCCAATTCATTACATCCTGTTAAAAATAGGGCTATCAGGATAAATAAAATACTCTTTTTAACCATCATCTCACTCCCGTTTTTTCACCTCTTATTCAACTAACCTGCCCAATAATAAAAGACGCAAATACTATTCAAGGTTGGCGCCCTAAAGCAGAAGACTTGATTTCGAGATAAAACAAATATGATCTTCTACTAAAGCACCCGTTAGCTCAACAACGATTTAGTCATTAAACATTTTTTCAATATTATTTATTTCTACCTTCTCTTTTTCTGTACGATAATCGTCATATTCATTTTCATCAGTTATTTTTAACAGCCCATGCTGAAAAAATGATAACAATCTCCTTGCTTCATTAACTATCTTAGGTTTAATATTCTTTAACATCTCTCTCTTTTTAGGAAGATTATCAATTCCAGTAATATAATTAAGTCCTAAATATCGAAGAAATGAATATCCTTTGCAATAATCGTCATATACCTGCTCTAAAACCTCTACTAAATCACCTTTTTCATAAATTATATTTTCTAATAATGAAACAATCCTCATTTGTTCAAACTCACCAAATGGAATTTTAATTTCAATAACTTTCTCTAATTCGTTTTTAATGTGCCTACTTCTATAATTCAAATCAAGTAGGTTAAAGTAAAAGTCATGACCATAAACCTTTTCTATTTCTGGTGTATTATAAAGCCATTCTTCGAATTCCGAAACGGTAATTAGCTCTTTATAAATTTTATAAAATTGCTTTTGAATGTCCTTTTCATAGCTCACTCGCTTACTTCAGCTCCTTAAACACTAACTTCACTTTTTCAACTCTTCTGCCGCGTTAGTTTAAGTGTACTTCTTCACAATCTAATTAAAATTTTAACATAAGTTACCAAATAATAACCCGTAATTATATGATTAAGAAAAAAATAAAGGGCACAACCTTTATTCCAGGTTTGCGCCCAAAAGCTGAAGACTTGAAATCAAGATAATTTCTAAAATTTCGTGATTATAACCGTTTTAAAAAGGTGAGGATTCAGCATGAGTTTTATCATGCAGCTCTTTTATAAATTGAGCCCACTCACCAGAAGTGAAAACATATTCTCTATTTTGATTATAAGCCTGATTCCTACCTTTTTCTCCAATACCTGTTATTGTGCTTTCGGCGATATCAGTATATCTATTCATTAAATCTAAAACTTTTCTATAGGAATCTAAATCCTCCTTGTTTATATTCTTATTTTCGATATGTTCTTTTTCCATAGATCTGTACTGGACCATAAAATGATCACCATTTTCGCTAATAATCTTTAAAAACTTATTATGTTCTAGATCAACTTCGTCTAAATACATATTTAAAGATTTTAACTCTTGTAGTTCTCTAACTAAAGTACCGAAATTTAAATACAACTGATGTGATTCAATCTTATTTATGCTTTTGTTCTTTATTATTTTGTTAAGTATCGCTTTATTTTCAAAGCTGCTGTCCACTATAACAGCAACTCTATTGGCAACTTGATTCCCTAAATAATCATCATAGGAATTTTTATTTGAAACAAATATCACATTAAGAGTAATACTCACCAGCAGACATATAAAAAGTACTATCAACAATATCTTTTTCATATATACTCCTTCATTAATCTTTATTTAAGATCTTATATTTCAGTTGAGTCATAAAATTAAGTTCAATATATTTCTTTGGATTTCCTTCTTAGTCTATAAAAAACAAACAAAAAAGACACGTTATTCTATAAACGCGCCCTATTGCTGAAGACATGATTTCGAGATAATAGCAGTAAAGGATTAATTAATAGCCTATTATCCCAATTTAAAATATATTATTAAACTTCTTATACACTGCCCGAACACCTAATGGCCCAATTAATAATACCAGAATAAATAAGATCAAATTAGGTGGATTCTGATAATTTTCTCCATCTATTAAAATATACAAATTCCAAACTAACGCTCCAAAATAATATAATATTAAAAATATGTACAAACCCTTAGTAAATAAGTTTCTTTTATTCATATCCCCAAACATAAATTTTAGTAACTTCAAAACGAACACCTCTTTGTCAGCTAAGTTTACTATAGATTTTTCCATTTAACTTCTCAAGGTAACTGCATAGTTAGTATATCGACTAAAACAATTATTTTTCCAGCATCCTGTTAATATGACCCTATTTAAACAAACGCGCCCGTTTGTGGAAGTCTTGAATCCAAGATAACTTTACTATTTTTCCAATAAAAACATATTGTATTTATGATAAATCACTATGTAATCGATACTTCCCACATTTAATACATTGAAAAAGATAACCCTGATGATCTCCACCATTAATTAAACTTTTCTTAAATACTTCTTCAGTAATTTGAAGTTCATCACAAATTCTTTTAATATCTCCATAAAGTTCTTCTTCTAAGTCTTTAACATCTTCCCAGCCAACATAATTCTTAATTGCACAGAAATCTCCACAATGGCTTAACCAATATTCTTGTTGCCAACCTAAGTATCCAGGAGTTCTAAATATTAGCTCATTAATGTACTCTTCATTACTCACATCTTCGCAGCCCTCTACATCTTGAAACTCTCCATCAAACAACTTGGCTGCAGTTCCATCTTTAATACACCAAGGACAAATTCCTTCAACTTCCTCTACAGAATAAAAAGGTCCAACATATGAATATTCACTGCTCTTTTTACAAGCAGGGCATAAAGTTTTCTCTCTTTCAAAAACCTTTAACAAAACTGGATCAGGATTATATTTAAACTTTGGTAGTTCCAAGAAAATGACCTCCTATTTCTAAAATTTGTTTGACGATAATATTACTACAGAAAAGCGCCCTTATGCTGAAGACTTGATTTCGAGATATTCCAAGCGGCTCTTTAAAATTATTAAGTGTTCCAGATTTTATTTATATGATTATTTAAATCTTTTGTAAACCTAAACTCTGATACAGCGTCTTGTGATTTATGGTAGAACAATCCAATTAAAACATGACTTTGTGGTTTACATATAACTCCATTCACGATTCCTTGTCCCCACGTTCGAGGCATCATCATTCCATCAAGACTCTGATTTAAATGCCTATAGAGTTATATTTTAATTTATTTATATCCCCATATGATTCAATACGGTCTCCATCTGTTGATGCTACAATCACATGAATTATTTCTTTGCTCTCTGCTAGTTCAATTAGGCTATCTTTTAACATAGTCTCTTTAACCCCTTTTGAACATTTAACCGTTTATAAGTTATATATATTCCAAAAAAATACCCTGCTTTAACAAAGAGAACTTTTTAATCTCCCCATAGGACACCAAACTCACTAAAAGAAATCTTACTTTCATTTAATCCTTCTTCATCATCTGTTCCAATAATGTTTATCTCCTCATTAGTTAAATAAATATTTTCTGAAGGACTTTTTAACTTTCGGTTAAAAATGGACATAATTAGATTTATCTGAGAAACTGACATTTCAAATTCCTTTTTCCATTTATCAATAGAAATTTTTATATCCCTTGTTTGTGTTTCTAAAAGAAATCCTCCATTTTCTTTTAACTCTTCTTCTTTATCTGATGAATAAAGGTCATCTCCATCTCCCCAAAAAGCAGTTGTAATAACCGGTATGATACTCCCCTCAATGTCATCTAATAAATATTGAAGCGTTTCATTCAAAGCTAATGTTTTTACTTCTTTAGGTGCATCCGTAAAGTATACTAGAGCATCTTTAAATTCCTTTATTCTCTCACTTTCATTGTTACGAAATGCACAAACCACGTAGTTGGGATGAAAGGTGATTGTTCCTCTTGAACCAGCACTATCCTGTACATTGTAATTAAATCCATCCCAAGAGTGTTCGTTAGCTGTATCAGGATAATGGGCGACATTTATTGCATGAGCAATCGATGCTAATATACAACCTTGCCAAAGTTTGTCTTTTTCCCAAGTAATCTTATTCATTAAAAATTCCTTTCAGTTTCATTATAAAAAAAATGCTTAGTGATTATTTCTATACCCAAAAAGAGAACCCTTCTTTTAGCAAACTAAAAGGCGATTGCTGATATTGAGCAATCGTCCCTTTTACTAAAATGTGTTATTAAACAAACGCGCCCGATTGCTGAATATTTGAATTCGAGATAATTCAAATAAATCTCCTTCTATTAAACAAGAGACATACCATTATACAGTTTCGAAGTTATCTACACAGGGTGCTTTTCTTGCCTTTGTTGCTTGTTCAAATGCATAAGCAACCTTAATTAATGTTCCTTCACTAAATGCTGTTCCTGCAAATGTAACTCCAAAAGGCCTTCCATTTTCCATATATCCAGCTGGAACTGCAATAGTTGGATAACCAGCCTTTGCACAAATCGTTGATCCTACATACGATGGGAATAAAATTGCATCTAAATTATATTTTTCTAATGTGTAATCAATACCTTTTTCTTGTGAAAAATATAAATCATCTATTTTTGCTTTTAAGTATTCAGGACTTCGTAAAGTGTTTTGTAACTTTTCTCTTTGCTCCAGTTTATTTTGTCCATACTTCAAGGCTCTCTTCTCTATCTTATTATTAAACTGAATCAATTGGGAAATTGAATGTACAGGTGATTGTGGAGGAAGTTGTGAAAGGTAATTGTCTAAACTATGTTTTAATTCATATAAACCAACTCCCAATTTCCATTCTCTGTTGAATGAAGGGATTTCAATATTATCTATGATATTAGCTCCTTGATCATTTAGGTTATGAATTGCTTGTAAAAATAAATCCTCGCTGTATTCTCCTGACTGATAAAATTTATCTGAAGCATTTCTAAAAACACCTATTCTTGCTCCTTCTAAGCCTTTTTTATCTAGATGACTTGAGTAATCAATATCACACCTATCGAAAGACTTATGTGTGGCAGTATCACGTTGATCATACCCTACTAGAGTTTCAAGTAGTAAAGCTGCATCTGTAACAGTTCTCGCAAAAGGTCCGGCAGTATCTTGGGAATAGGTGAAAGGGATGATCCCTGATCTACTCACTAAACCAACTGTTGGTTTAATTCCTACTACAGAATTCTGTATAGCTGGACTCAAAATAGAAGCATCCGTTTCAGTTCCTATTGATAACACTGTAAAATTAGCTGCAACGGCTACTGCAGAACCTGAACTCGATCCGCCAACAAAAAGGTTAGGATCGCCATAAGGGTTCAAAACCTGTCCGCCTCTTGAGCTATATCCAGCCCACATATCACTAGCCATTCCATTCGCTAACTCTGTCATGTTTGTTTTACCTAAAATAACTGCACCTGCTTCACGCAGCCTTTCAACTAGAAAGGCATCTTTAGTACTGATGTTATTTTCTAAAGCTAATGTACCAGCACTTGTATGCATAGAGTCGGCGGTATCTATATTATCTTTCAGTAGTACTGGGATCCCATGTAAAGGACCTCGAATTCCTTTTACTTTTCTTTCATGATCTAATGATTCTGCAATAAAAATTGAATCCGGATTCACTTCAAGAATTGAGTTTAAACATCTACCATCCTGATCATAACTTGCTATTCGATCTAAATAATACATTACTAATTCCTTTGAAGAGAGATACCCTATCTCCATGAATTCTTGTAATTCATTTATAGTTAATTCTTCTTTACAATACTTATTGAACTTCACTTCTTTTTCCATACACCCACTCCAGTCTTGTGAATTTACATATAATTTTTATGTAAAGATTTCCATATTTCATTACTTTTAAATTCTCCAAATTTGTCCAAATACCTTTAATAATAAGTTACTTAATTCAAGTTAATAAACACCATTTACATTCATCAAAATAGACGCGTTTTTAAATAAACGCGCCCTTAACCAGAAGACTTGAATTCGAGATAAATTTGTTTTTTCAACTTTCTATACTAGTTTTTTGAACAAGGAAAGCACTAATTAGTTTAATATAACAAACATATAATTGGGTATTAAATTTAAATGACTAGTTAGTAAAGCTATTTTCAACGTACTCTCTAATTTTCTTCCATTCATTATTTTCTTTACGGAAAGTTTCTACAAAAAGTAATTTTACATCAGTCATTTCTCCATCAAGTTTAAACCTCACCCAAAATACAGCTACACCTTCTTTTTGCTTATTGATATCTATCAGTACATCTTCAAATATCCACTTAGGGTTTCTTCCTTGATACTGCTTGTACGCTTGAACCCAACCTTGTTTAGCCTCTTCGTTGCCCCAATCTGAAACAACTGCATCAGGATTAGCCCATCTAACTTCTAAATCCTTTGATTGATGTGCTGACATCCTTTCTGAATTTGAACTATTCCAAGATGCCCTGTACTCTACTAAAAACTTTTTAAACTCATCTAATATTGTTTGTTCCATCCATAAAACTCCCTTTTATTTAGAAAATATATTTACCACTCAACTTTTGTTCGGTAATCTACTGGATACCGTACAGTCATACTGCGGAGTTCCTTTACACTTTCATTTCGTTCTACGGTAAGTGATAAATAACTATTAACTTCTGTGGTCGTTAATAAGTATTCCAGATCGTCAAATGTTCCAATTTGTTCGCCATTAACAGTAGTAATAATATCACCTACTTCTAACCCTGCTTGTTCTGCAGGAGTTCCTTCTTTAACACTAATAACAACAGACCCTAGTTCTTTCGTGCTTTCTAATTTTGAAGTAGTATGTTGTATGCCAATCCATGACTTCCAAAACACTGGTCTTAAATCTTCCTCTTTCTCAAGAACACTCTTTAAATTTGTCATAAATTGATACGTGCCAAATGCCATATTTTCTTTTATACCTGGTTCATTTTCCAAACTTGGAACTTCATATTCAATCGTGACACGAACTCCACTTTTTTCAGGAGTCAATGTTGTGATTGTTCTTTCATGTACACCCGTACGCAGAACAAATTTTTCAAATTCAACAATTTCTTCAAATATTCCAGAGGTCCAAGCACCCCAGCCATGGTTATAATTTCCTGTACCACCCTCACTAAAATTAATCTCACAGTCCCAGGTGTACCAGCGTAATAACTCTTTTTCTTCAGTTAAAGCTTTCCATACTTTCTTAAGTGAGCTATCAATCCAAATGCTTCGCTTAACGTTTTTTGATTTAATCATCATCTTCCTCCTTATTTTCTACATAATGTTTTAAGTCCATCAATGTTTGATCTAACATTGTACCGATTTCACCAACCATCTGGCGATAAGCAACTTCAAATGTCTCCCTTTCTAAAGAATAATAACGGTATCGTCCCGATTTCCTTACATGTATAAATCCTTCTTCTTTAAGGATTTTGAGTTGTTTATTAATAGCAGGTTGCGAAATATTAAATTCTTTCACAATATCTGATTGTGTCTGTTCTCCTTTTGATAAAAGATTAAGGATTTCTCGTCTTGTTGAATCCGCTAGAGCACGGTAAATATTCTTGGTCGTTCTAAACACCTCCCAAAATTATACATAACCGAATGGTTATATAATATAAAAACCGATTTATAATGTCAACAATTTTCTGAATATTAATCCCCGTTCTTTCTGTTCTTTAGTACTATGGAAATCTAATAGGAGTTGTGAAAAAGTTTTAAAATGCAGTTGCTTTTCTGGTGAAAATAACCTAAGGGAGCGGAATTTGAGGTAAGTAAATATAGACTTTAATTTGAATAAGGTCTTCCCAGTTCGATTTGAGGTTACTCTGCAAAAGGAGATGACCCTTGCATTTTCTATTGATAATAAAAATAAGATGTGAACACTTTACTATATTTCTTTAAGGGTTAATCATATAAACATGCATTATCTCGAATCCAAGTCTTCAACATAATGGCCCTTTAACGGAATACTTGATTTCAAGATAACTAAATTTAAGACACAAAAAAAGACGCTCCTACTTTCAAGTTGCGTCTTTTACTACCCAAAATTATTGATCTTTAATTGATAGCTTATAAACAGATTCCTCTTCAGCTAGTTTGAGTAGAACCTTTATAACCTATCTATCCTTTTCTTCAAAAAACTCAGCAGATTGAACAACAGGTATTCCATTTTCTTTAGTACTTTTTGTACAGTTTCTGCTTCGGTCAGATCAGCTACTTCTGGTTGCTTCATAAGAATGGATGGTACTGATGGTTTGATCAACCTGTTCATATAATGCTTGAATTGCACGTGCTTCTGCCTTTACTTTTTGCAGTTTTTGTTCATTGGTGACCTCAATTCCCCACAGCGTTCCAATCAACAAAATCAATTGGATGCAAAGCGCCCAAAAGAACTTTTTTCTCATTCACCCCCTATCTTCATCTACAAATACTTCTCCATCCGAATATCACACCACATCTTACCATTCCAAAACGTTAGGTCAGCGATCCGTGTTATTTCCTTATAACCAAGCTTTTGATAGAGCTTATGCGCCTGTTCATTGAACTCAAAAACACCTAGTTCAACTCGGTTAATTCCTGCTTTTTTGATCTGTTCTTCTATGTATAGGATCGCATCATACCCTACTCCTTTTCCGCGCCCTTCTAATTCACCAATGTTAATCCCAATCCAAGCTGTTTTTTCCTCATTTTTATAGAGATGGCCTGGGTTTACCATGTAATTCATTTCTCCGATTAGCTTGTCACCCTGATAGATGAGAAACACATCATGGTCTGCCAGGCGTTTTTTTAACCCTTCAAGCGTGACTTCTTTTCGTTGCTCTAATTCTTCTTGGTTTTTGCTGGGGCGTATGAAAGGTACTAATTTCGGATCGTTTTCCCAGCGATTAAAAGCTTCTATGATTGTAGTGGTTGGTTCCGTTAATTTCACGAATTGTAATGTCATGTGGGCCTCTCCCTTTTCCGTTTTATTTCTATAAGAAAAGTGTATCAAAAGGTTACGAGATTAACGAGAGCAATTGGACGAGTATTTTCCATATCTTAGTTGCATGACAAGTGTCATATATAAGTCCTGACGTTTATGTCTTAAAAACATAGGGGCCTTTCTCTATCATGGATCATATAAGCTATTTAAATGCTGATAAGAAGGAGTCGACCTATGAATAAACAGAAACTAAAAGAATTAAACAAGAGTGTAGCTCCCTATGCAAAACCTGATAATACAAGAGCCATTAAACAATTAATCAACACGGTACTTCCCTTTTTAATCCTTTGGTACCTTGCTTATCAAAGCTTATCGATTTCCGTATGGCTGGCTATTCCAACAGCTATGTTAGCCGGTGGGTTCGTCATTCGACTATTTATCATATTCCATGACTGTACACACCAATCCTTTACAAACCATAAAAAAGCAAACCGAATTATAGGAACGATTACAGGAATCATTACGCTATTCCCTTTTGAAAAATGGAAACGCGAACACAATGTTCACCATGCTACGAGTGGAAACTTAGATAAACGTGGAACAGGCGATATCTGGGCCATGACAATCGATGAATATTTAGCCGCTTCTTTCTGGGGCAAATTAAAATATAGACTCTACCGCAACCCTATTGTGATGTTCGGCTTAGGACCCATCTTTTTGTTCTTAGTTGCAAACCGTTTTAATGACAAAGGTGTAAAGCGTAAAGAAAAGATTAACACCTATATCACGAATGGTACTATCGCAGGTATATATGCATTACTCATTTGGGCGATCGGCTGGGAAGCTTTCCTTATTGTAAACCTTCCTATTCTATACGTTTCTGGCGTATTAGGCATTTGGTTATTCTACGTTCAGCACCAATTTGAGGATTCTTATTACGAACATGACGATGAGTGGGAATTTGTAAGAGCCGCTGTAGATGGCAGTTCCTTTTACAAGCTTCCGAAGGTTCTCCAATGGGTTTCTGGGAACATCGGTTACCACCATGTTCATCACCTAAGCCCTCGCGTACCGAACTATAATTTACAAGATGCTCATGACTCGACACCGCCTTTACAACACGTTACGACGATTACACTGAAGACGAGCTTAGAATCCCTACGCTTCCGTCTTTATGACACAAGTAATAAAACATTTGTAAGCTTTAAAGACGTAAAACATCTTCTAAAAGATTCAAGCGCAATTGATCGAGCAAAAGTGATGATGAATACGAGTAGTCCATCGTTCCAGGATAAATAATTTAACTGATAAAAAGCCCATTGCGATAAATGGGCTTTTGTCTTGTCTAATTTATTTTGTAATGGCGTAAGATAGTGACATCATAAAGTATATAGGATATCCTTTATTCACACGAGATCGTAGGAAGGCGGCTATTTATGCAAAAATGGAACAACATCTTCCCCAAAAACACTGGGGTTAGCTCTTATATATGGATTATCTTTTGCTTGCTCCCATTCTTGTTTATTTTCCGTTTATCATCGGCTAAAGAAATCATTTTTGGGATCGTCATGACTTTGTTATTTTTCCTATTCTTTAGGCTATCCTTTATTTCAAACAGCCGATTTATTTATGTATGGATTAGCTTAGAGATCGCCATTAGTCTGATCATGACACTCTTGTTCGGCTATATTTATTTCGCCCTCTTTTTAGCCTTTTTCATTGGTACGATTCAGCATAAAGGTGGATTTTTATCCTTATATATCGTTCATCTATCGACCACGATCATAGCAATTACGATTGTGCTTTTTACGAAAAATGAATCCTTATTCCCTCAATTACCTTTTATTATCATTAGTGTCATTGGGGTCGTGCTATTACCTTTTACCATTCGATACCGTCAAAAAGAACAAAGGCTGGAAGGAAAGTTAGAGAGTGCCAATCAGCGTATTTCACAATTGATGGTTTTGGAGGAACGTGAACGGATTGCGCGCGATCTTCATGACGTACTCGGCCATAAGCTATCTCTTATTGGGTTAAAGAGTGACCTAGCAGGCAAGTTGGTTCATGCTAAGCCCGATGCAGCGGCTAATGAAATTAAGGATATTCGCCAAACGGCAAGTACAGCCTTAAACGAAGTTCGAGAAATGGTATCCAACATGAAGGGGGTTCGACTGGAAGATGAAATCATTCGTGTTCAACAGATTATTGAAGCTGCGGATATGGAATTCCAGTTAGATGGAAGCACCAACCTTGAAAATACACCCTTATTGGTTGAAAACGTTTTGAGTATGTGCCTGAAGGAAGCTGCTACGAATGTTGTAAAGCACAGCCAGGCTACATGGTGTCGTATTACCATTGAACAGTCTCAGACAGAAGTAACCGTTCGAGTCGAGGACAATGGAAAAGGGATACCTGATCAAATTGATACCTATCAATCCCACGGTTTGCAGGGCATGCGCGAACGACTTGATTTTGTTAACGGAAGCATGGAGCTACACTCAAAGAATGGAACAACATTGAACCTTCGTGTACCAAATGTTATTCAACACACGAAACAGGAGGAATCGATATGATTCGTATTGTCATAGCTGAAGATCAACGCATGTTACTTGGAGCGCTTGGTTCCTTGCTTGATTTGGAAGAGGATATGGAAGTTGTGGGGCAAGCAACAAACGGAGAGGAAGCGACTAAATTAGTCAAAGAACTTCAGCCTGATATTTGCATTATGGATATTGAAATGCCGCTTAAAACAGGTCTAGATGCTGCTGAAGAGTTAAAGGATGAACCTTCTAAGATGATTATCCTCACGACATTTGCAAGAGCTGGCTATTTTGAACGTGCTCAAAAAGCTGGAGTCGCTGGGTATTTATTAAAAGATAGCCCCAGCGAGGAATTAGCCACTTCAATTCGAAAAATCATGGATGGACAGCGCATCTTTTCACCTGAATTAGTCGACTTGGCGTTTAGCCCCCAGAACCCTTTAACCGAACGTGAAAGAGAAGTCATGCAACTCGTAGCAGATGGCAAAAATACGAAAGACATCTCGAATGAGCTTTATATTACTCCCGGTACGGTTCGGAACTATATATCAGTTATTTTGGAAAAGCTTGAAGTCAGCAATCGGATCGAAGCGATTACGCGGTTTAAGGAGAAGGGTTGGTTTAAGTAATAGAAATCAATGATTCTTTATAGTCTGTTGCCTCAAGGGACAGACTTTTTTTAAATAACTTTTACTTTTTCTCTTATTTTTCGGAACGCCCCCTTTTAATCATGAAACTTTTCGGGAATCAAACCCGTACTATAGTTAAAAAGGGAGGAATGTTGATGAAGAAACTACTTGCCAGTGTTGCTTTAACGCTTGTTTTAACAGGCTGTTCTTTAGGAGAAGTGAATGACTCTATAGATTATGTAATTGATGCTAAGAACCATATAAATCAGTTAAAGGAATATGCTGAAGGTGCCCCAGATCGATATAAAGAAGCTACCAAAGATCCTGCAGCTAAAGAAAAATTAGCAAATGAATTAAAATCACTTAAGGATGATATCAACGCATTTAATAATATAGACGCCCCAACCATTGCAGAAGACTTACATCAAAACATAGTAAGCAAAAACGAACAGATATTAGCAGAAATTAATGGTTTATTCGATAACGGTCAGCTCACTCTTGATAAGGTTCAGGACTCCCAACTCATTCAAACGATTCGAAATACATCAGAGTTCATGAATAAGCTTGAGAACCTAAATCAGTAGGTGCCTGTCACGCCCTGGTTTTTGTCGAATATGAGATCGTGCATAAAAAGGCATCGCCAGCTGGCAATGCCTTTTCGTTATTTTTCCTTCTGTTGAATCTTGCCGATCCCCAGTTCTTTTCCTTCTTTGTAAACGGACTTCACGAAACTAATACACATCAAGAACATGATGACCGAGAACGGTAACGCCGCTATGATCATGGTATTTTGTAAAGCTTGTAGCCCTCCTGTATAGAGAAGCGCTAGCGCTGTAGCTGAAAGCAGTACGCCCCATGTCAATTTGATCGTTTGGCCCGGGTCCCCTGTTCCGCCTGTTGTCATTAAACCCAAGACGAATGTTCCGGAATCGGCGGATGTGATAAAGAATGTACTAATGAGCAAAATGGCTACAATGGAAGCAACCATCCCTAGTGGGAATTCCGAGAATACACCAAATAGCGACTCCTCCGTTGCAAGTTTTGAAATCTCTGCAACACCTGTGTGTTCAAGATGAATCGCTGTACCTCCAAACGTTGCGAACCATAGGAAACCTACAATCGATGGAACGATCAAAACCGTGAAGACAAATTCACGTATGGAGCGTCCTTTTGACACACGAGCAATAAAGATCCCTACAAACGGAGACCATGCAATCCACCAAGCCCAGTAGAAGATCGTCCATGATTTAATCCACTCACGCGTTTCTTCATTCAACGGCGCAATACGGAAACTCATCTGCGGTAAGTTTTGAATATACGAGCCAATGGAGTTAGTAAATAGGTTTAAAATGAATAATGTTGGCCCCAAAATGAAAATGAGAAGAAAAAGAATACCTGCCAATCCCATGTTAGCATTACTCAAAATTTTGATCCCTTTCCCTAATCCCGTCCAGGCAGAGATCATGAATAGAACTGTTACAATAACAATTATGATTAATTGCATGAAAAAGTTACTTGGTATATCGAATAAATATGCCAAGCCACCATTGATTTGAACAGCGCCAAAACCAAGGGTCGTCGCAACCCCAATAACAGTCGCGATAACAGCGAAAATATCGATCACTTTCCCTGTCGTTCCTCTTGCTGCATCGCCAAGAACAGGTTCCAACGTTGCACTGATGAGGCCAGGCTTATCATGTCTGTAGTTAAAATAAGCTAAAACGAGTGCTACGATCCCATAAATCCCCCAAGCGTGGATCCCCCAGTGAAAATATGTGAAACGCAGTGCGTCTTTTATAGCTTGATCGGTTCCTGTTTCTTGTGTCGGAGAACTAACAGCGTAGTGGCTGATCGGTTCAGCCGTTCCCCAGAACACTAGCCCGATTCCCATCCCTGCACTAAAAAGCATAGCAATCCAGGTTGGTCTGGAGAATTCAGGTTTTTCCCCTTGCTTTCCTAGTTTGATTTTACCAAGTGGAGTGAGTAAAAATACTAAGGCAACAAGGACAAAGAATGTAACGATAATAAGGTAGTACCAGCCCAGCTTACTCGCAATAAACTCTTGCACGTTCGTGGTGATGTTCTCTAACCCTTTAGGCCACACAACCCCGAAAATAACCAGTACCAACATAATCCCTGCTGATATTTTAAATACAGTAGAGAATTTATTAAGCATGACGTAAAACTCCTTTCTGCAGGCATGGTTAACCTGAGCGTTCATGATGATTTTATTATCCTTTAGAAGGTGTGGTTTTATGCGTTGACTGTTTTTTAGTAGAAAGGAGATTTGAGGTTGGGTTTCAGGCGATCAGTTCCAGAATTCAGGCGGTTATCTTGATTTGCAGGCGCATTTTGCTAGGGTTCAGGCGATACTTACAATTTACAGGCGGTTAGTGCCAGGATGCGGGCGGTTTTAGCTAGAATTACGGCGATAAGTTCAATTTCCGAGCGCATGCGCTATACACAAAAAACCTGCTCCCCAAATATGGAGAGCAGGCATGTGCATTAACTATGATCTTTTTCACGATCTTCCTTCTTCCAAAGTTCACCTGGCCAGAATGAGTATTTTCCAAGGACAGTTGTAATCGCTGGTACGAGTAATGGACGCACGACGAAGGTATCAAGTAGGACACCAATCGCTGTAACGATACCGAATTGGACAAGTACCTGAATCGGCATCACGGCTAATACAAGGAATGTTCCAGCTAAAATTAATCCGGCTGATGTGATAACGCTGCTTGTTTCTCCTACACCTTCTGCGATGGCCTGTTTTAAAGGCATGTGTTTTCGATTTTTCCAAATGCTTGAGATCATAAAGATGTTGTAATCTCCACCAAGCGCCACTAAGAACACGAACGCATATAGTGGTATGAGTCCCTGCATCGCTTCGGCTCCTAAACCATAGTGAATGATGAGCCATCCAAGCCCTAATGCAGAGAAGAATGACAGCACTACTGTAATCAGAAGGTACGCCATGGCCACTATGGAGCGTAAATAAATCAGGAGTAATGTTGCGATAATAAGCAACACAACTGGAATAATCAGCTGCTGATCTCGGTTGGTGATATTTTGGGTATCATAGAGCGTTGCTGTCTCTCCACCGATCCAGACCTGATCACTCGCATTTTCTACTCCAGCTTCAGCCAGCGCATCTTCAGCAGTTTCCTTTAAGGTAGGAACTCTAGCAATAGCTTCTTCCTCATAAGGGTTCAAGGATAGCGTCACCACATATTGGAGCATCTCCTTGTTTTCTTTGCCCTCTCTCGGTTCACTTACACTTTCAACAAAATCTAATTCAGTTAATTGCTCTTTTACATCGACCTCTTCCCCTTCAGTATCGATGATCACATTTGTTGGAGCAATTTCACCTGCAGGATAATGCTCACTAATTATTGTGAACCCTTCACGTGAAGGCATATCTTCTGGGAAGGATCCTAACACACCGTAAGAATAATCGATTCGCGGTACAAGAGCGGCCAATCCACCTAGAACAATGAGTGTAACGACAATGATCGGAACAGGCTTTTCCGTAACCAATCGTCCGGCTGCTTTGCTGAATCGACTTCTTGTATTTCCTTTGCGGACGCGCTTCCCTTTCTTTTTCTCAAGCTCTTCAACCATTTTGTCTGTTCTCGGGATAAAAGGAAAGAAAGCTGTTCTACCAAGTACAGCTAAAAGAGCAGGCAAAATGGTAACAACAGCTACCGCCATCATGACGATCGCTAGACTAAATGGTACAGCAAATCGATCGTATGAAGCGTACTGTGCTAAAGATAATGTTAATAAACCCAGTGCCGTGGTAGCTGCTGACATCAAAATAGCTCCGCCTGAGTTAGCGATTGCTAGATGGAGCGCCTTATATTTATTCGGCTCAAGCTGCAGTTCATCACGATATCTTGATACGAGGAATAGACAGTAATCTGTTCCAGCACCAAATAAAAGTACAGTCATGATAGAGATGGCTTGCGAATCGACCACAATCCATCCGTTACTCGCCATAAATCCAAGCATCGGTGAAATCAATCCATATGCAAAACCAACACCGATTAATGGCACTACCGCTAAAATTGGTGAACGATATAAAACGATTAATAAAACCAACACAAGTAAAACTGTTGCCAGTAATAATGTCAGGTCTGCCTGGCTAAATAATTCCGTAGCATCTGTTTGAATTCCAACAGGCCCAGTCATTCTTACATGCAAGCCATCCTCCGATAGATTCGTATCAAACGGGTTTTTCCCAACTTTTTCGGTTATGATTTTTTTCAAGTTTTGTAGAGATTTTTGTAGCTCTTCTGTTGAAGCATCTTCTTTAAAAAATACAGGTGTCGTAAGAGCCTTCCCATCCTCTGAAGCAGATTCCAATAATGCTGCCACAGGAATTTTGGCAAAGCTCGGCACCTTCGATTGATACTCTACAGGATTACTTTCAAGCTCTTGATAAACGGATTGAATCTCTTTGATATCCGCTTCTTCCAAGCCTTCATCTTGGTACCACACAAGTAACAATGGAACACCAGATTCATTCGGAAACTCTTCCTCCGCTAACTTGGCTGCTTCATTAGACATCGCCTCATCTGGCAACAAATTATTAGAATTTGTTTCTTCATTATTTACTTGTGGCCAAATCGACGACACCATGCCAACCAAAAGGATCCAAATGACAATAGTAACCCATCTTGTCTTAGACCCTGCAACGATTTTTCCTAATTTATTTAAAACATTCATGTAAGTATTTCCCTCCCCCTTTTTATCTGATATTAATTATATATACTGGTTAGTTAATTTTCAATGATTACTATATCCTCGATGTGTTGATGTGGTACACTTAGAAAAGTGGAAGCGCCCGTTTAGCAACGAAGGGACTGGACTGAGCCCGTAGTACGATAAAGGAAACACAAATTGTGAAGCAATTTGATGTTGACTTATCGTACGGAGGCGAGGGAAGTCCCTTCGTTGCTGGTCGCTGGAGCTAGACATCTAAGAACCGCCTTCTTTACTCTTTAAAAATGAACAACTCACAAGGAGAGACCCATATTGAAAGCGAAAAGCAATCGCTCGCCTGGGCGACCACGGCAAAATGAAAAGAAACAACCTACAAATGAAATGATACTTCAATCAGCTGCACAGCTGTTTTTAGAAAATGGATACCAAGAAGTTTCGGTCGATGATGTTGCAGATCATTGCAATGTGACAAAGGCGACGGTTTACTACTATTTTGGAAGTAAAGGTGATCTCTTCACCGAAACTATGGTTCAAATGATGCTTCGCATTCGCGAGCAAATGGATACAATACTACAAGCTAAAAAGCCTCTAAAGGATCGCCTCTATGACGTATCAATGGCTCACCTTTCAGCAGTGGGCGATATGGATATGGATGGCTTCACGCGCGAAATGAAAAATGCTCTTTCAGCGGAACAAATGAAAAAGGTACAGCAAGCTGAGGAAAATATGTACGAAGCTCTGGAAGAAGCATTTAACGAAGCAATTGATAAAGGCGAAATTCGAGAGGTTCACACGAAGTTCGTCGCACATAGCTTTATTTCATTGTTAAAAGCTGGGCATTATCACGATGCCAACGGAAATACGATATTTGACTCGACTGAAAAAGCCGCCAAACATATTATTGATCTATTTTGGAACGGACTTGTGGAATGATGAGCCTGTGCCCGCTGGGGTGCAGGTTTTTTATTTGAGCTGGGATGGTGGGTTCAGGCGGTTTGGGATGGTGGTTCGGGCGATTTGGGATGGAATTCGGGCGGTGGATTGAGCTATTCAGGCGATCTTACTTAGGATTCAGGCGTTGGATAGACTTTTGCAGGCGATCCCGACAAACTTTCAGGCGGTGGAACAGCATTTTCAGGCGATCCTGCGTAATTTCCAAGCGATCTACTTCGATCATAATTTGGCGGGGAACGATCAAAAAATTATATATGCGCTCATAATTCTTACCAGCCGCTCATATTTCATCTGCCGCACTCACAAATGCCTAAAAGTAATCATAAAAACAAAAATCCGATCATAATTCAAGTGCATCCGCTCAAAAGGTAACTCCCCCACTGCATTAAAAGTGCCTGACCCCCACCGCTTTAAAGTAGTGGGGTCAGGCACCTAGATCTTATTCATCATTCGAAGTCCCTGGAATCACACAGCCTTCTGGGCCACAAATCATGTCCCCTTTTTGCTGTGCTTCCGCTTCTTTTTCTTGTTTTAATTGATTTTGTTGCCATTCAATATCAATTGTAGGTGAAAACTTTTCTGGGTAACGAATGTACCATCGTTGTTTTCGAATCAGGAAGTTTTCTGTATCAAGGAGTAAGGCTTCATCTAATTCTTTCAGTGCCTCATCCTTCTTCCCATTGTTGTAGTATTCCATGCCCAATTTGAACTTGGTTTGAGCGAGTTGCTTTTCCATGTTCGTAGATGATTCGGCTGGATTATAGTAGGTATCATCGAATTCAACTTTTTCGACCTCTCCAAAAATGAGCTTGCGAACCGCTTCGACATGGTCATCATCGTCCACCTTAAATCCTTGTTTAAGAAGACGAATCGTACCTTCCTTATCGATAAAGATCCCGTTCGGAACAATTTTAAACCCAAACATATTTGCGAACTTGTTCTCTGAATCGATAACCGTCTTAAACGTCGTATCTTCTACATACGGCTTTACAACCTCTGCCCCTTGAATATCAACGGAAACAGATAGAATCTCAAATCCTTCATCTTTGTACTTCTCATATACTTGCTGCCATCCAGGCAACTGCTGGCGGCATCGTCACCAGGACGCCCACATGAAAATTAACGTGTTTTTTCCACGAAAATCATCAGTGGAGACTGTATTACCATCTAAATCAAGAAGTTCAACGTTCTCAAGTTTTTGTAATAACAAAGTATCCCACCTTTCACCTTTAGTTTACTTCTGGATGGGACTGAAACACAAATAAGGTGCCTGACCCCCACTGCTTTAAAGTTGTGGAGTCGGGCACAAAAAAGCAAGGTGCATGGAATACATACACCTTGCTCTCGGTTGAGGTAGGTCTTTCCAACTTTCGAGTCGCTAACTTGTGAAAAACGTTAAATGTCGATCACAAACACCTCATTTGGCATGAGTATTTTAGTGTACTCTGGGGTCGTTCATTGAATAGCCTGCTGTAGACACCTCATTTTCAATTGATTGAAAACTCATTTTCTAAAGCAAAGCAATCGTGTTCAACTTAGACACCTCATCTCAGTTGATCAGTGTGTTCCCTACCTCACTAACTAGATTGTCCTGAACTCGTTAGGTTTATGTAAGATATTTTGCTTATTTCGAAACTTTTCACGCTTGCTGAGAGTGCCTTGCTTAAGAGCGGGTGCGCACTGGATACGAGCGCTTTTCTTGAATTATGAGCGGGTACACGAGCGCCTATTGTGATTTATGAGCGGGTGCGGACCAAATGCGAGCATCCACCCTGATTTATGAGCGGGTTCGCTTCAAATGCGAGCGCCCACCCTGATTTAGCACACTCCCCCTCCACCATTTGACCGTTTTTGACAGATCATCAAAAACATTTTTGATTATATTTGATCGTTTATGAAATTTTATGATTGATTTCTGAAAACGCTTACGTTAGAATTTAAATAAGGTTGATCTAGGAGGTTGGTCGCATGTTAACCCCAGAGCGTCATCAAATTATTCTAAATGTCTTAAATGAAAAACAAACCGTAAAAATTCAAGAGCTTGTGGAGGCTACTTCCTCATCTGAATCCACGATCCGCAGAGATTTGAGCCAGCTTGAGGATCAACATCTCTTGAGACGTGTTCATGGTGGTGCTTCGATTCTTCATCAAACGAGCGAGGAGCCGAGCATTGTTGAGAAATCAACCAAAAACCTTCAAGAGAAACAACAAATAGCCAAGCACGCAGCTAATCTTGTTCGTGAAGGGGATTGCATCTTTCTTGATGCAGGGACTACAACGCTTGAGATGATCCCTTTTCTAAAAGACAAATCCATTACCGTTGTCACGAATGGGCTTAGTCATCTCAACGCATTAAGTGAACACGGTATGACAGCTTATGTCACGGGTGGATACATCAAACATAAAACCGGTGCTCTTATCGGTAACGCAGCTCAGCTGAGTCTGGGAGGGTATTATTTTGACCTTGCTTTTCTCGGAACGAACGGTGTTGACCTGTCTGCAGGATACACAACGCCTGATCCTGAAGAGGCTGGTCTAAAACGAACGGCACTCCAGCAAGCGGAAAATGCTTATATTTTGGCGGATGGTTCGAAGTTTAATGAAATTACCTTCACCAAAATTGCTGACATTCATGAGGCGCACATCATTACTGACCATAGTGGCTCTACACTATCAGAGCCCTATCAGGAGAAAACCATGATTCAAGTTGTTTCATCATAAGCACTTTATTGAAAGCGTTTGCTATTTTTTTCATTCATTCCTAATGTGCTTATGAAGATCCATAGATAAGATTTGCAATAAGGGGAGGTTTTGCAAGTGAAAATTACTGATTTATTAAAAAAAGACACCATTGCACTTGATCTGGATGCCCGCTCCAAAAGTGACGTGATTGATGGGCTTGTGAACAAACTTGATCAAGCAGGTCGTCTAAACAATGCGAGCGAATTCAAGAAAGCTATTGAAGAACGTGAAGAGCAGAGTTCAACGGGAATTGGTGAAGGGATTGCCATTCCTCACGCCAAAACTTCTGCAGTAAATGAGCCAGCGATTGCATTTGGTCGCACGCCATCTGGTGTTGATTACAACTCATTAGACGGCCAGCCCGCTAATCTCTTTTTCATGATTGCTGCTTCAGAAGGAGCAAACCAAACGCACTTAGATACACTATCTAAGCTCTCCACCCTTCTAATGGATGAAGGGTTTCGAAAAGAATTAGAACAGGCTCGTACGGAAGATGATGTGATTGAAGCCATCAACCGTAAAGAGCAAGAAGAACACGAAGATGATACACCAGAAGATAGTGATCAATTTATTATCGGCGTAACTGGTTGCCCAACAGGTATTGCTCACACATACATGGCAGCGGATAAATTGAAGGAAGCTGCAAAAGAAAAAGGCGTTGGGATTAAAGTTGAAACGAATGGTTCTGGCGGAGTCAAAAACATCCCTACAAAAGAGGAAATTGAAAAAGCTGATGCCATTATCGTTGCTTCTGATGTTGATGTAGAAATGGATCGATTCCAAGGTAAGCCTGTGATCCAAACAACTGTCGGAAAAGGCATTCATGAATCAACATCGCTAATTGAACGTGCGATGAAAAAGGATGCGCCGATTTATCAAGGTCGCGGTCAAAGCAGCAGTGAAGACAGTGGCGGCGGTGAGGAACGTACTGGTTTTTATAAACACTTAATGAATGGTGTTTCCAACATGCTTCCGCTTGTTGTAGGTGGCGGTATCCTCATTGCAATTTCCTTTATTTTCGGGATCAAAGCAGCAAATCCAGACCATGAATCGCACAACATTTTTGCTGAATGGTTGATGAACATTGGTGGTGGAACAGCATTTGCACTAATGATTCCTGTTCTAGCTGGTTTCATCGCACAAAGTATAGCCGGACGTCCTGGTCTTGCACCTGGTTTAGTCGGTGGTATGCTCGCCTCTAGCGGTGGTTCTGGTTTCCTTGGTGGTTTAATTGCTGGTTTCTTAGCAGGTTATTTAGTTGAAGGAATTAAGAAGATGTTCGGTGGTTTACCTCAATCATTAGAAGGGTTGAAGCCGGTCCTTATCTATCCTTTACTCGGTATCTTTTCTACTGGCTTGATTATGATCTTAATTAACTCTCCATTAAGTGCCATCATGGATGGTCTAACAGGTTGGCTTGAAGGTTTAGGGGAAACAAACCTTATTCTCGTTGGTCTTGTACTTGGCGGTATGATGGCTGTGGATATGGGTGGACCAATTAACAAAGCGGCTTACACATTCGGCCTTGCGATGATTGATGCAGAAAACTATGCCCCGATCGCAGCTATTATGGCTGGCGGTATGACACCTCCACTAGGCTTAGCAATTGCAACAACCATGTTCAAAAGTAAATTCACAAAGCAAGAGCAAGAAGCAGGTAAAACAGCTTACGTAATGGGAGCATCCTTCATTACAGAAGGCGCTATTCCATTCGCCGCAGCTGACCCTGCACGTGTCATCCCTTCCATTATTACAGGCTCAGCTCTAGCAGGTGCCCTAACGATGCTATTCGGCATCACACTTCGCGCACCACACGGCGGTGTCTTCGTCGCTGGCCTTGTAAACGGAAACGTACCACTAGCACCTCTCTTCTATCTGTTAGCCATTCTAGCAGGTGCATTTGTGACTGCGATTATGGTTGGATCGTTGAAGAAGAAAATTCAATAAATACAAAAACAGCATCGGATTCTGCTGGAATTCGATGCTGTTTTGAAATGAACGGACCTCCTTATTCTTCCGATAAAACATGAGGATGAGTGTTTTTCTCAAGTTGAGCCTCCTTATAATATCTAATTTCTCCAGTACATTTTTGTTCCATTATTTCGCACCATTGAGTTGTTTGGTACTTGTTTAACAACTAGAAAAACATAAAGTAAGTCTACAGAAGATGCAGCTGCGTTAAGTAGTATTAAAAATTTCATGGTTGATGTTAAGAGGCCTATCATACTTAGTAAAACCGGCAATATCATCGAGATTATTACAAATGGAGCAAGTGTGATGACTAAATACCTTGTTTTTGAGAATTTCTCTTCTGAAAGCACGTATCCCCCAAAATACGTTAATCCCATAAACGTTTTATTTGAGCTTAAGAAGTTAGGCACGAAAACCAAATGAAGGATTTCATGAAACATTAAAAGAATGACAATCCATAACAAAATTCCTAAATGAATGGTGAAGGATAAAGAAACAGCTGTAAGACCAAATTCCTCCCATGACAGACCTGAAACTATATTTATGATAACAAGAGAAATAAGTGTTGAGATAAACATTAATGGTATGGAAAGAAGAATGGCTGTTATGAGATTCTTAGGTTCTTTCATGGGAACCCATCCACTATCCATTAAAGCTATATGTAAACGGTCGTTCGTTTCTGGCATTTTACTCTGAATCTTCATTTCATTCCCCATTTCTTAATGATCTACTTACTTTTTGATTAACAGTCGATACCGATGTTTTGTAATACTACCTCTCCTTCATTTCCTGAATTTATTGACGAATGAATAAGGGTAGAAGTTACTTTTCGTCCAATAGAAAACTAAAAGTAATAATAAAAGTGATCACCAGCTTGGTAATCACTATAATTGAATCTTATTAGTATTTTTTCATATCCTCTTCAAAATTGCGAAACAGCCGTTTCAGCTCTTTAATATGAGTAGATAGCTCCTCTTGTGTTTCCACATCTGAAACCTCAGTAAGCCCCACTTCCCAAAGATCCAAAAATTCACTTTGATAACGGTTAATATTATCAAAGTTTGTAAAGTTACCATATAACACTAAACTCGATTGATGATGTTCGTTTATGGAGGTCATCATTGAACTTGACAGTACTTGAAGCGTTTTTACATCAAAATCTTCTGATTGATTCACTTCTTCCAAACCGTCTATGTATTCCTCAGTGCTATATAGCAAAGACCTCTGTGCATCAACAAATTCTATGTATTGTCTATCAGCCATTTCACTATTTGCCTTATATAAGTAGAAGTTTACTAGCAATGAAACTACTAAAACAATGATTAATATAATTCCTATAATGGTGTACTTTCGTGGTATCATACATGGCTCCTTCCAATGTTTTCTACTCATTTATATTAAATTACAAATCATTACATTGGAAGTAGCAATAATTTCCTTTTTAATTCGCTTTAGTCACAATGCTCTTCTAAAAAGCTTGTGTATTGGTCTGTCATCGCATATAGTAACCCAACACCCAGAAAAATAAGTATGGAAGTCACTTCATTCAGCTCATAAGTTTGAATGTGCTTAACATCAAAACTCCTCTGGAAAATGACCATCCCCAAGAAGGAACCAGTTAATGGAAAAATCAGCATTCTAATCATTGCATAATTCATAAACTTTTCTAT
Organism: Pontibacillus sp. HMF3514; assembly: GCF_009858175.1. Classification (GTDB taxonomy): domain Bacteria; phylum Bacillota; class Bacilli; order Bacillales; family BH030062; genus Pontibacillus. The sequence goes on along the minus strand of NZ_CP047393.1, from coordinate 1,092,832 downwards.
ACCCAAAGTCAAAGGGACCATAATAACACCGAACAAAATCCAACTGAACATCCAAACATAGAATAGGAGATCGCCAATTAAATCAACATGTTCAGTAGTCGTGATTTTACTTCCTTCCAATGCATCTAATAACCATACTCCAAACGTAAATGAAACTGAAAAAACGAGAAATAATATGAAGTATCGGGTATTTCTTTTCAAAGCGAATCTCCCCCATTGAGCCATCAAATGCCTTAACTTAACGTTTTTTTATGTGATTGAACGTTTCGGTATAACTTAAGCAAGTTATATAAACTATTTAATGCAATCCCTGTTCCAATTAACATATAGAAGATTTGAAATCCCTTTAATGCATAAGCCCAAATGACACCCAAAGCGAATAGAAAAATAAATACATGAAAGAAAAGCTGAAACTTCGTATAACCATCTAATTTATTCAAAATGTTTTCCCCCTAATATTTTATTTCATTAATAAAAAAGCTAGTGTAAGTGCTACAAAGAACGTTATAAAAATGACTTTCGTAACATTGGATTCTTTTATGGAGACTCCAAGCCTTCTTTCAACAAACCTTATAAAGGCGGCAATAAGTAAGACACCAAAAAAACAAAAAGCTTGTCCTAAAGTATCATCAAAGACGATCATGTACCTGAACATTGCAATGCCAAAGAAAAGAAGACCTGCGTACCCTAGACTCAAGTAAAAGTAAATTTCCTTCAAAACGGTCCTCCCTACTTTTTGTTGAAACCAAACACTAGATAATAAGGAAAAATATTGATAAATATAGTATTGTTTTCTACTATAGCATTTATCTTTTAGTGGTTAAATGCAAATTGCTGACACACTACTCCCCCTAGTTTTATTTAGTAGGTTTCGCCCAGATTAAATAGACCATATCAGCCCAATACCTTTCAACATGCTCCACTTGTAATGGAGAGCTTTCTACAATTTCAAGGATATTTCGATTCCAATGACAGCCAGCGACTTTTTTAAAGAGAGGATCAATTACGTTTTGAGTAGAAGACAATAGGACGTTTGAACTTAAGCCGTGTTCCATTAAAAGGACCGTTCCATCTTTTTCGCACCAATTATTAAACTTATTTAATACTTCACCTGGGTTCGGATAACTACATAGCGAAAGCGTTGATAACACAGTATCAAAAGAATTGGGCTCTACCTTCAAGTTTTCCACGTCTTCATGAATGAAGTCAGCATCGATTTCATACTGCCTAGCCGTTTGTCTTGCACTTTTGATCATCTCAGGACTAAAATCAACTCCTGTGACGTGCACATTTTCTTTATCATAGTAGGGAAAGTTTGATCCTACACCAACCCCTACCTCTAGTACTTTTCCTTTGGCATTCTTTATGAGTCGACTTCTCCACTTACCTAGAGTTGGGTTGTTCAGATTCTTCTCGTACATTTTTACATGCTTATCATACTTTTTAATGAGCTTTTCCTTCTTCATCCTTTCACTTCCTTTTTATAAATCTATTAAGTACCTCTTATCCTTACTTCAAGGAATTCTTAAATACATAACTCTTTAATGTGTAGTGTATTCAATTTAAGGACTCCTTTACTTATGCAAAACTTATTAATATGACAAAATTAAATAAAATTAAACACTCTCAATTGCCCTTACATCTTTATCTATGAAGATCACAATCCCCCAAAACACTACCCAAACTCCAGCAAAGACATAAACAATGCTGGCTGAGAGTTGATCCGCAACATAGCCTCCTAATACGGAAAAGACGGGAATCATGATGGTCGCTAATGCTGTAGTTAAATTGTTCACCCTACCTCGATATTCGTCTTCTACTAACGTAATAATTAATGAAGAAAAGGCGATATTAAATACTGTGAGTAAAAAACTCATTATAAAATATACAGTCATGCCCGCATAAATGTTAGATAATGTTCCAACCAACATCATAGAGAGACCAGCTCCACTCATACTTAGACCAAACATCATGTAAGGCTTAACGAAATTGATAATTCGGTTAGCAAATAACCCAACGACTACTCCAGCTACTGCTCCGATAGCATTAAACCAACCAAAAACAATGGAACCTGAGCTATATTGCTCTCGCACAATTACAACGAACAACGGACCAATTACAGATGCTACATTGATGACCATTCCAATGATGATCAGTTTAAATAACGGACGAAACGAGCGCATTAATTGAAATGTATCTTTTATATCTGAAATATAGGATTGTTCCTTCTTTTCCCTTACACTTTCTACATCCCCTGCAGATTCATTCGTTTTAGATAAAGATAAATCTATTAAAAGTTTCAATAATATACTAGCTAGTAAATACAAAGCAGCATGAGAAAGCATTACCCCAATAAACCCAATTAAAGCAATTAAAAAACCGCTCATAGACTTACCTAAGGTTAGGGCGATTTGAGAGGAAGATGATATGTACCCATTCACCTGGACAATTCTTTCCCTTCCTACGATACGAGGGAGAAGCTTACTTCTCGCTGGTTTAATGGTAGCCATACCTATGTCGTGAATAATTACTCCGAGATAAAGTAGAATTACAAAGTAATCTAACAAGAAATAATAGATAAAAGCCATGCTTATGCCCACAAAAATCATAAGAGCAAAGCCTAATTGCATTGTCCATTTCGGATTCTTATAATCAGCTAATACCCCAATAAAAGGACCCACAATGACTTGTGTTAAAAAACTGATAGCTGTGACGAATGAAGCTAATAAGGCTGAACCGGATTGATCATATATGTACCAAAAGATCGCTACATCATACACGCTGTCTGCTAGAGCAGTTAAGAATTGATTGGATACAATAACACTCATATTTTTCTCGTGATTTGTAAGGTTGAACATTTTACCACCTAAACTTTATACACTATCAAGTTAATTTCCATTTAACTCCATTCCCTTGCAAATCACCTTAAAACCTTATAACTTTATTCAATACCATATAATCTCTCCTTATGTAGTTTTCATGCTTAATCGAACCTACCTTTTTCTAGCATTATTACTTAATTTTAAAATTCCTAGAACCCGTGCTCTTTAGAGAATAAAAAAAGAACCTATCTTGAACAAGATAAGCTCTCTAAAAGATTAACCCCTGGTGGACTATTCACTTATTAAGAATGTCTTCCCATTCTCCTGCTTCACTTTCTTCTGCTTCATTAAAGTCCCTATTGCACGTTTAAATGCTGCCTTACTAATCTTAAACGTATCACGAATTGCATCAGGATCACTTTTATCTGTAAAAGGCATTTCGCCACCGTTTTTCTCTAGGTAACGTAGGATCTGCTCAGCATCTTCTCCTAATGCTTCCTCTTTCACGGGACGTAATGATACGTTTAAGGAACCTACACCTTTCACTTCAATGACGCGTCCTTTCACCCATTCTCCAAGTCTCGGCTCTTCTTTACGCTCGGTATGATGAATAAATCCCTGGTAACCTTCTTCGGTGAAGATTGCGGACACCTCTGGATTCAAGCGATATACGCGACCACTAATCGGTTTATGCAAAAGGTCTTCTGGTGCTGGTTCCGCTTCATATTCCACAATATTTTCTGTTGCAGGTTTCGCAATGAGACGATTGCTTTTATCCAAGTCTAAGCGAACGTACAATTCGTCATGAACAAAAGGCCATAGACTCTTCTTTGGAGGAAGGTCATCCATAGAAACCAAAATGTGTTTTGGAATGCCAATATCAACAAAAACACCTAGGTTATTCACTACATCTACGACTTCGCACCACGCATATGTGTCGAAATCGATCTCTGGAATATAGGTTGTTGCCACCATTTTTCCTTGCTTGTCATGATAAAGAAACGCTTCAAGTTCCTCGTCTACTTCCACTTCTTCAACAGCATCATTGAAATGAAGCATAACCTCTTCACGACCATCTGTTAGTACATACCCATGTTCAATGGTTCTAGCGACGGTAAACGTACCGACCGTTCCAACTTCTATTGTATTCATGTATCTTGTTCATCCTAACTACTTCAAATTTGGGAAGGACTTTTTTCTATCCCATTTATCAAAAAAACGTTATATCTACTTCTTTTGCTAATCTACACTGAAACATGTCCATTATACAGAAGCCCGTCATTTATGTGAAACTTTATTTATTATTTTCAAGTATAAACCAAGATATAACATGAGTGCTGGTATTGTAGCAAAACAATGTCTCTTCAGTACTTAAAAGTAATCACAAGACCTGCTTTATCATCAGACTTTTTAAACCTTGGGTACTTCAAGCATTCTGGATCAGATTCCTCAAGCTCCATTAACTCATTCGCATACTTCTTGAGCCCCTTTTGAAGAATACGTTGAGCAACATAATCCCAATAATTTTCATTAGCAGGTACACTCTCAAGAGGCAAAAACAATCCATCAGTCATTAAAATAAGGTGCTTTAATCCGACTTTATTGATTTCCCCGTACTCCGTATAATCAATAGCACTCTCTTCGCCATTCAATACACCATATCCTTCCGGTGTATTACTTTTCATTCTATTGGAAATCAGGATGTCTTTGACTTCATTCATTAAATCTTCTCTAGCGTTTACTCCATTTTGTACAAGCTCTATCCATCTATTTAGCGCTTTATTTTCTAAGTGTTCTGTTTGGAGATGAGTTAAGGGTCGAACATGGTCATCTTGATAGACTACAAGAATCATACAATCCCCTGTTTGAATAAACTCAACGCCTCTCTCAGAAATCTTAACCATCGCTACAGCAGTACCCCAGAGCTTTTCTTTCTTTACCATATCAATTCCGTACGCTTCCATTTTCTCTCTAATATTTTGATTGATCATGAACAAGTCCTGAGATAGATGAGTGGAATGATGTACATGTTCAAAATACTTTTTCACTTCATTCGATGCGATATATCCACCTGTAAGATTATCATCACTTTTAAAAGGCACCAGGGAAGATACTCCGTCCGCAACACCATATAGAGAAATGTCATCATTTAGAATTAGTGAATCTTCATTTAGTTCTCCCACACCTTTATACGTAATTGTCTCTATTTTCACGATCGCTCACCACCTAAAATTCCTTTTGTTTCATCGTTATCTTTTAAAATGACTAGCTTAGTATTGTACTCGGATAACCTCTTCAATATCTCAGGCTTCTCTTTGTTTTCGTAGTTTTTATTCCACATGAACATCCTCTTAAATATTTGGAATGTTGGGTTATAATTGGATTTCTCGGTTCCTATTTTTTGTAAGAAAAATCGCTTTATTATTCTATAATTTCTTATTGAATAAGGTGTGTCTAGAAAAATAATGAGGTCCGCTTCGCGAAAACTCTCCCCTACCCAATTATGATGAACACCCTCAATAATCCACCGTTTCGATTGAACAATACTTGATAAATAGTTATCTCGTTCCTGTTCAGTCCGACGAATATCTCCATTCTCTGATCTCATCCAAACGACATTGTCTAGCTCATAATGAGGAATCCTTAACTGCGAGGACAGGTTTCTTGCTAGCGTAGTTTTGCCGCTTCCAACTGAACCGATAATATGGATTTTGTTTATGTTCTTTACCACGCAATCACCACTTCAACTCATTTACTAGTCTCTCAAAAAGCCACCTTCTGAATTTAGGATCTGTCCTGTAACCCAATCAGCTTCCTCACAACTGCCCCCGAATTCTCTAATTTCTTCTCTAAACTCATGAGGCCAATTCTCTTCTGCCTCCCAATGTGAAAAGAAAATGCCCGCCCCGTCTTTTGCTAACTTACGGCAAACTGCTGCGCCGATTCCCTCACTGTGACTTACGCCTGTGACTAGTGCAATCTTTTTCTCTAGTTTAGTCATTTCTGTAACACCTCAATTTGCTTTCACGAATCTCTTACATCTTCTTCCTACTAACTTATAATGAAAATAGAAAAAGATAAAGAAAGATTTGATTAAATTTTTCAGAAAATGATGAATAGGGTATTCCAACTATAGATGGGAAGCCTAGATTTTTTTCTTGCAATATAAGTAAGTACATATTATGATGTTATCGAAAGCGCTTTCGATGCTTGAGAGGGTGTAATGATGAATGGTAACAATTTACGATATAGCAAAGAAAACAGGGTACTCTGTAACGACGGTTTCTAAAGCATTAAACAATTATGCCGATGTCAGCCAAAAGACAAAAAAAGCTATTTTAGAAGCTGTTGAGGAAATGGGGTATTTACCTAATTCCCACGCCAGAACATTAACGACGAAAAAGTCATGGACAATTGGCGTTATTTTTATTGAATCCCTAGGCATTGGAATGAAACATCCTTTCTTTAATGCTGTTATTGAAAGCTTCCGAAAGAATGTTGAGGTTCTGGGGTATGATTTATTATTTGCATCTAGAATGATTAACAATCAACAAAAAAGCTACTTAGAGCAATTTAAATATCGAGGCGTTGATGGAGTGGTTGTCGTTTGCTCTAGTTTTAATGATGAGCAAGTGAAAGAGCTAATGGACTCCTCTATTCCTACTGTAGTCATAGACCTACATAGCAAAGAATCTGCAGTCGTGAATTCCGATAACTTTGCAGGAAGCTATAAGGCTGTGGAATACTTGTATTCTTTAGGTCACCGATCTATAGCCCATATCGCTGGACACGCAACAACATTTGCTGGCCAAGAACGAAGAAACGGCTTCTTAACATCCACCAAAACGATGGGGTTAGATGTACCGGATGAATACATCGTGAATGGAGATTATTTCTCTCGAGAAGGTGGCTACAATGCCATGAAAAAGCTCTTATCTCTTCCGAATCCACCAACTGCCATATTTGCAGCAGCAGATAATTTGGCTATTGGTGCTATTGAAGCGATAAAGGATGCAGGGTATCAAGTACCTGATGATTTCTCCATCATAGGATTTGATGATATAGAATTAGCACAGTTCATAAACCCACCTCTTACAACGATCCGACAAGACACTACATTAATCGGTAAAGAATCGGCTGATTTACTCATTAAGCAAATCAACACACAACAGAAAATAGCCGAAAGTGTTTTGGTACCAGTTGATTTAGTCATTCGCGATTCGTGCAGGTTTTTGGTTCAGGAAGAAAAATCAAAAACGTAAATTATTCAAAAGGAAAACGTCTAGGGTTCATCCACCCTAGACGTTTAATTGTTTCCTGGAACTATTACACCATTTTTTATTTTGTTACAGAATATTCTCCTCTTAACCATACAAATTTAAAACCGTCCCTGTTCCAATCATGCAGAATGGAACCCATATATATTCGCATACTACTCAAAGGTATGCTGTTCAAAGGTTCTGGCGAATAACAAAAAAATAAACCGAGTAGCTAAGGGAGTTTTCCCACTACTCGGTTTATAAATTGATTAATTTGCTAACTTTTTCTCTGCAATTAAATCATCTAACTTTTCTTTTTGAGCAACAAGTTCTTCAATAGATGGTTCATAAGAGTGTTGTGTACCCGTCTCTTGCTGACTATACGGTGAAGTACCCATCCCCATGTTTAAAGGAGACGATTGTACCAAACTACTTAGTTGAGCACCATTTTGTTCATATAAACGATAACCCACTGCACCAACTACAGTTCCTGAAACAAATCCCATTAGAAAATCTTGATTAAACGCCATGTACTTTTCCTCCTTAGTATTTAATGAATATATTGACTTCTTTTTATATCATGGAAAATTTCCAACAAGTTAACAGCCCAAGTGGCTAAAGATACATGAAGAATGTTTTTTGTTCCTAACGAGAACATACTAACAATCCCTGTTATAACATCTGGGTGACTGAACTTATTTTTACCGTGAGATAAAACAGTATAAGCTGTAGAAATTACAACCGCATAATCAAGTGTATCTGGTCGATTACCTATAGTCTTACGAGTATAGGCGATAAGAATTAATAACCCTGAAATCAACGAACGAAATATATCTTTTCGAATATTCGGTTTAACCTGAACCATTAAATTATCTAATGGATCCAAATCAGTCTGTTTAAAAAAGAGTGAAATATATTCTAAGATATTTTTTCGACTAACTACATCAGAATTATATTCAATGACCATTGATTGAATAATCGGTTCAATTTTGACATCCTTAATACCATTTAAGGAAGAAAACATATATTCAATAGCATGATATTCTTTTTTATCTCCTAATGCTGGAATAATTATACGTAGCCGACCGGGAATTTCGTGAATGATAGCGTATTTCACTTCCACTTTTATGTTCCCCCCAGAATAAAATTTTGGCTCCATTCAGTACAACTAAGATGGTAGCACCATTATGCAGCGCAGCTCCGATGATTGGGGAAATAACACCTAAGGAACCAAGTAATATGGCGGAGGTATTAACTACGATTGTTACTACAAAATTCTGCTTAATCGTTTTCATTGTTTGATGAGAAAGCCTTATGGTATCTGATATCGCTAATGGATCATCTGAAGTAATAATGATGTTACTAGCCTCCATTGCAATATCAGTCCTCTTTGCTCCCATTGTTAACCCAATGTCTGCATGTGCGAGGGAAGGAGCATCATTTATACCATCCCCAACCATCATAACTGTATTATTTCTTTGTTTATAGGTTTTAATACAATGTGCTTTCTCTTCAGGCATTAATTCAGCTTGATACGAGTCCAAATGCAGTTCTTCAGCTATTGTTTGAGCTGCATGCTCCTTATCACCAGTAAGCATGATAATTTCACCAATACCTTGTCTTCGTAATTGATCTACTGTTCGTTTCATCCCATTTCGTACCTGGTCATAAATACTGATCATGCCGATTAATTGGTAATCATAAGATACATAAACAAAATTGTTATCACTCTGTACGTCATATTCGTAAGTTGATAATGGGGAAACGTCTACATTTGCATCATTCATAAACATTAAGTTACCAACATGAACATGCTTTTCATTTACAACTGCATGGATCCCCCTACCAATAACGGTTTCCATTTGGCTATGGTCATGCTCAGGCACTTCAACATTCATTTCCTTTACCTTTTTTAATATCCCTTCCGCTATAGGATGAGATGAGTGCTCTTCCGCAGATGCAGCATACCGAATAACATCCTCCTCTGAATTACCATAGAAAGCAATAATTTTTTCCACCACAGGTTTTCCTTCTGTGATAGTGCCTGTTTTATCAAGGATTAATGTGTTCGTTTTGCTCAAACTTTCAATAACTTCTCCACCTTTAATTAAAATACCCTTCTGGGCAGCTTTTCCTATTGCGGAAGAGATGGCAGTAACCGTTGATAGTTTTAAACCACATACGTAATCAATAACCAACATATTTAACACACGGTTCCAATCTTTTGTAAACACATAGACAAGTCCGGCCATTAAAAAGGAAACCGGGACAAGTTTTTCTGATATTCGATCAGATATCGTTTGAATTGGGGCCTTTTTATTTTGTGCTTCTTCAATCATGTGCACAATCTTTTTGACAGTAGTATCTTCGCCAATTTTTTCCACTTTAATTTTCAAATGCCCATCCTTCAAAATGCTTCCAGCGTACACATGGCTATTCCTGATGACTTCATTGGGAATGTATTCTCCAGTTATGGATGACTCATCTATAGATCCCGCTCCATCTATGACTATTCCATCTACAGGAATCTTTTCTCCGATAAAAACTGCAATTTCATCTCCTTGTTGAATTTCTTGAAGAGGAACTTTTACTTCCGCACCTGATTCACTAATTTTCCATACGTAAGACACATTTAACTGCAGCATATTACGTACATAATTCTGGGTACGATTCATTGAATAAGAAGAAAGGAGATCACTTATATTGGACATGATCGTTATGACTAGGGCTGACTTAGGTGTTCCCTTTAAAATAGAAGCTAAAATAGCTGATGAAGTTAGAGTATCAGCGTTCACACGATGGTCTTTTATCAGGGACTGAAAACCATTTTTGAATATGTCGACAGAAGAAAAAAGAGCTGCTATTGAGGAAAACTGCCTAAAATTAGATAGGCCCATTTTGGATATGCGAGAAGTTGAGAACAAAATATCTAAGATGACAACACCTGACCCTAGAATAATATGGAATAGGTTTTTCTTTGCTTGAGCAAGGTCTTGATTATGATTTTCAAATGGGAATTTAGATAATCGCGCCTTAATCATTTCCACAATTTGTTCCCAAGATATCTCTGCAGAGTGATATATTAAAACAGATTGTGTTTCCACTGTGTAATAGGCTGACTTAACACAAGGCACAATACGGAAAAATGACTCTATTTCAACTGGCCTATTTTCTGAGTGAACTCTTAACCGAGTACGGCCTGGCAGTTTATGTATAACAGTGTAATTAGTTATCATCTTTAATTTCTACCTCATTTTTAATAAGGGTGTAGGCCCAAAACAATAAACTGCTAGAAAAGGCAGGATTTCTATTGAAACCCGTTACTCCTTTACCTAACATGATCAACAAAAGTAAAGAGTCTACATCTACCTTACCTGAAGTTCTTTTTTTAATAAGACCATCAAAAGAATTTACGGTACCACGCATTTTCTTCATTAATTCCGATTCCATGCTTGGATACAATTCTTGAGATACATTTACCGCGTGTTGCAATAATTGGTGAAAATGATCAGGGTCTAAATGTTGTACATTAAACTCCAGTAATAAACTACCAGTATATGGAGAGCATTTAACGTCTTTAATGACTGGTATTTGTTTGTATGAGCTTTCTAATGACTGTGCGACTAATTTGTTTTTCCATTGGTCACACTGTAATCTAATTCTCCCCGGCATAACATGTAGAATGTGTATCTTTTGATCTTTCAAGTTGGAAAGTAGCTTGGGTGCGATTATAGACGTGCTAATACCCAGCAAAGAAGAGATCATGTGTTAGGTATCTCCTTTCTTTTCCTTACTTATTGCCATTCAATATGGATCCTAAAGTTTCAATCCACATTTCAATTTGGTATAAATCTGTAACAGGAGTTGCATCAAATTTCACTAATAAACTTCCTGTTTCGTTTGAATAAGTAACCGAACGAATTCTATTTTCATTCTTACATTCGAATATTAAGCGTGTGATTATTTCAGGATGTTGTTTCCACAGAGGAGAACATAGACGTACTCTACCTGGTATGTAATGTAAAATAGTTATTTGATTCTTTTCTAACAAATCTTTTATACGTCTTGTTAGTAATAGTTTTTTTACTTCATAAAGCATTTGTGTACCTCTTTTTACCCGCCAATTTATACTAGCTTTCATTACGCTACTATTATAGACATAATATTGATTTTCATACTTAGATTGAGAAGAGTATTGATACCTCACCAATGATAAGCTGCCACAGTGTCACTAGTGGTTGTAAGAAGGGAAAGGGAGGAATTGATACGATTCCACTTTAATAAAGCAAAGCGATGTTTTATTCGATCATGATTGTGTACTTGTATTAAACCTATTATTACTTTCACCCTTATATTCTGGAGCACTTATAGAAGTACTTGTCCTGCACGAGCGATTGATTGTTATGATTTACTTATTTTTCAATTTGACACATAGAGTTTCCCCATTATAGAATTGTATCCATAACAAAAAGTTTCCTTAGGTAAACTTTTTGTTACTAGGTGAAATATTGAAGTGTGTAAGCGCACTTTATCTTCACCAATTTCAGAATAAAAAGGATGAGTATATGGTTTCATGGTTACGTTCAAGTAAAATCGCGTCTGCAATATTAACTCTATTAAGATTGTTTGTTGGGTGGAAATTCCTTTCAGCAGGATGGGGGAAAATGTTTGGACCAGAACCTTTTAATGCAACTGGATTCATAAAAGGAGCTATTAGTAAATCTAGTGGAGAACACCCCTCAGTACAACAGTGGTATGCAAGTTTTCTAGAAAACTTCGTCTTACCGAATGTTGAACTTTTCAACTTCTTAGTTCCTTTAGGAGAAGTCCTCGTTGGAACTGGATTGATCCTAGGTGTATTCACAAGATTTTCTAGCTTGATGGGTGCATTTCTAAACTTTAGTTTCTTATTCGCGGGTACTATTAGTGTTAATCCTAATCTCATCATAATGGAATTTATCATTATTGCTAGTGGTACAAATGCCGGTCGTTATGGAATTGATTATTATTTGAGTCCTTTACTTGGTAGGACCACTCGCTCTAAAAATAACACGGATGAAATTAGACAATACTAAATAATAGATTAATATATTTAGTAAATTGCATACCTCTTTCTGAACAAATCTTAGATACTGAAGATTTGTTCAGAAAAATTTTAGGTTATAGAAAGTACTAGAGGTGGAGTAATAAATGAAAAACTTGCTTACCAAATCGTTAGGTTGGAGTACAAAGATCACTGTTTTCACTGTAATCCTTGCTGCTATTTTTTCTTCTATATCAACATTTGTATTATCTAATTCTTCTATTTTATTAGGAATATCTATTGTCCTATTCTTTATTCTGTTTGGAATTGCATCAGATACAATAGGACTGTCAGCAGCTGCTGCAAATGAGTCTCCATTCCATGCAATGGCAGCAAAGAGGATTAATGGGGCAAAAGAATCCGTACAAATTTGCAAAAACGCAGAAGTGTTTTCAAGTTTTTTTAATGATGTAGTCGGAGATATATGTGGTGTCATTAGTGGATCAGCTTCGGCATCAGTAATATTACAAATATCACTAATGGCTGGTCAAAGCGAGAATTCTATTTATTATTCGATTATAGCCATTATTTTCACCAGTATTGTAGCCGGATTTACAGTAGGTGGAAAAGCTTTATGTAAGGAAATCGCCATTCGAGGCTCTACAAAAATCATCTTTTTCATGGGTAAATTCATTTATTTATTAGAAACTAAATTTTCTTTCCGAATATTTACACATGTGAATAAACTAAAAGAAAGTTGATCTTTTCTCTCCCCCAATGACTACCCTACTAAATATAATGTAGGCAGGCACAATGATCTATCCTTATATTACGACATGTACTTTAAATAATTTATATATGGATACCAATCTTCCTTATTAAAACTATCAGCCCCTCTACTAAAAAAGTTCACCGTAAGTGACGGTGAACTTTTATCTAACCAGCACAACAAGACAGTTTGGATACATCTTTATCGAACGTAAGGCTGGCTAATTTCAATCCTTCAGCCATCGTAAGATAAGGTGCCATGGTTTCTTGAAGGTCATCAGCTGTTAAATTGAATTTGACGGCTAACGTAGCTGCATAAATGACATCCCCTGCATTTTCAGCAACCACATGGGCACCCATAATCTGGTTGTTTTTTTTATCCATGATCAGTTTGAAAACACCAAGTTTTTGATGGTTCACTATTGCTCTTGGAACTGATTCTAATGGAAGAACGGATGTCGTCACATCATACCCCGCTTGTTTGGCCTGGTGTTCTGTCCATCCAATTGAAGCAATTGAAGGAGTCGTAAACGTAACCGTCGGTATATGTGCCAATTTTTGTGTTTTTTTCGTTTGCTTCGATACGTTTTGTCCAACGATGCCCCCTTGGTGAGCTGCCACATAAACGAATTGAGGGCTAAGTGTTACATCACCAGCTGCATAGATATGGGGGATATTCGTCTCTAAGTAGTCATTCGTGAGTACTTCACCATGTTCCCCCAATTCTAAACCGATGTTTTCTACATGGAGTTTCTCTGTATTGGGCTTTCTTCCTGCAGCAACTAAAAGTTGATCACCTTGAATGTATTTTGGCTTGCCTTCCACTTCAATATGGACGAACTTTTGACCGTTATTCTCCTCGACTTTTTTATAAACAACATCTTTTATTAATGTAATACCTTCTTCTTTTAACATATTTTCAACGGTCTCAGAGATCTCTGGATCATAATGTTTCAAGATATTCGAACTGCGTTGCAAGAGTGTAACTTCAGCGCCTAAGTGGCGATACATCTGTCCTAATTCTAGAGCAATGTAACCGGACCCTATAATAACCAGATGCTTAGGTACTTCTTTCAACTCTAAAGCAAGCGTGCTTGTAAGAAAGTTAGTCCCTTTCAATCCGGGAATGTCCGGAATGAAAGGAGAGGCACCTGTGGCAATTAAAAAGGTTTTAGCTGTTAAATCTCTTCCCTCGACGGAAACGGTGTGTGAATCACGGAAGTAAGCTTCCCCTTTAATGAGATCGAACCCGTATTCCTGAATAAGATCTTCGTACTTCTCTTTACGTAATTGTTGAACCAATTGCTCTTTTTGGTTCTGTAGTCCCTTCATATCTGGTTGGTCTGCCGACGTGTTTAAACCTTCGAATAGGTGTTGTTCGGTTTGAAATTGAATGTGTCCAGCTTGAAGAAGGGTTTTAGAAGGTACGCATCCGATATTTACACACGTCCCCCCAACTTCCCCCTTCTCTACCATAGCTACACGTAATCCATTTTCAGTAGCTTGGATTGCCGCTGAAAAGGCGGCTCCACCAGAACCAATAATTAAAAAATCATAATCATAAGTTTCATCTGTTGAATCTTTTTCATCATCCGAAGATATACGAAACATTTCCCTTGGTTGATACCTTGTCTTTTGTAGTTCTTTCCGTATATCCTCTTCCTTGTATACATCTCGTAGTTGAAATTCAGCCTTTCCTTCTTGATAATTCACACGAACATTTTCAGCGCCATTTTTTTGTAGCATATGTCGCACATGATCTTCACAGGCATTACATGTCATTCCTTTTACTACCAGTTTAATATTTCTCATGTTTTCCTCCTTTATCAATGTTAAGAACAGCAGTCTTTGGATGATGTTCGTTTTCTTCTTTTATAAGCTCCTACTGCAATTAACATAAAACCAATCAAAAACGGAATGAGAACGTAATCCAAATATCCAATCCACGCTCCTAAACCAACCAATCCTAATAAAACAACTAATAAAGGCGTTACACAGCAAAGAAGAGTTACAAAGAATCCGATTAAGCTTCCGATAAACCATTTATTCTCTCTCATACATCCCCCACCTCTGTTCCTCCACCTTCAATCACGTTTTCTATGATAGGGCAAGTATAAAGATCTTTTTCGTTGGGACAATACGCCTTCAAATCATTCAAAACTTTTTGAATATGTTGTAATTCTCTAATTTTCCTTTCTACATTCTGTTGCTTCTCTGAAACGAATTGATACATATCTTGACAACGGTCAGCATCTTTGTCGACCACTCCTAACAATTTGTGTATTTCATTCAGAGTAAAACCAAGATCCTGCATTTTTTTGATAAATTTAACCCGTTTTATCGTAGACTCTCCGTAAATACGATAACCAGAGTTATTCCGAAACGGCTTTCGAATTAAAGATTTACGTTCATAATAACGGATAGTTTCTTTATTCACATCACATATCTTAGCTAATTCGCTAATTTTAATTTCCAAAGAAATCACCTCACTATATACTATAAACCCTGTACTATAGTACAGGGTCAAGCGATAAAAATATTTGGATAATAATCTTAATTTTACTTAATTGATTTTCTCTCATTTATTCTTTATATAGAAATAAGCTAAAACTATATTTTTTGAATAATCCTACTTTATCTCTAATTCAAGTCCTCCACAATCTGCCCCAATAAAAAAGCGAAACCTATGTGGTCTCGCTCTCGATTAGCCTTGCTCAACTATATTTCAAACCAGTTATTTTGAACAGCCTTCTGATACCAATAAAAGCTTTCCTTCTTCGTACGTTCAAACGTACGGTAGTTCACATGAATAATGCCGAATCGTTTGCTATACCCTTCTGCCCATTCAAAGTTATCCAGAAGTGACCAAAGGATATACCCTTTAATCGGAACACCTGATTTAATCGCGCGATGAAGTGCGGTTAAATGCTGCTTCAAATAATCAATTCTTTCCTCATCATTCACAACGCCATCTTCTATCTCATGATTATAACAAGCGCCATTTTCCGTGATATAGATTGGAACATCGCCATATTTTTGCTGAAGATGTGTTAGTAATTTATAAAACCCATCAGCATAAACGGGCCAGCCAATGTCAGTCTTTTGATAATCAACCCAAATCGGCTCTACTTCAAACATTCCATTTCCCTCTTTATATCGGGCCACACTACCTGAATAATAGTTGATTCCCATGAAATCAATCGGTTGAGAGATTAACTCCATGTCTCCATCTTCTATGTGTAGATAACCATTATGTTTTGCGAAAATATCTTGAAGTAATTGAGGATATTCTCCTTTGAAGACTGGATCCATAAACCACTCGATCTTCCATTGCATATCTCGTTCACATGCATCAATGTCTTCTTGCTGTTGGCTATAAGGTTCTAGCCAGTCCGCATTTGGTGCATACCCAATTTCTCCATCTGGTACGATTTCACGAAACGCTTTTACGGATTTCCCATGAGCTAATAATAAATGGTGAGATACATTAATGGAAGCTTGTAGGTCCTGCTTCCCTGGAGCATGTATGCCTAAATAGTTTGATAGAAAAGAGGCACACCAAGGTTCATTAATCGTGATCCATTTCTTAACGACATTACCGAACTCTTTGAACATAGCTACTGCATATTCTTTAAAAGCATCTGTCGTACTGCGGACCTCCCAACCACCATGTTCTTGCAAGGTTTGCGGTAGATCCCAATGATATAGAGTAATAATCGGCTCGATGTCATGATCTAATAACTCTTGAATCAAGTTTCGATAATACTTTACACCTTCTGGATTTAACTCACCTGTTCCTTTAGGCATGACTCTTGGCCAGGAGATCGAGAATCGATATACATCTACCCCTAAATCATTTAAGTATTGAACATCTTCTTCATAACGGTGATAACTATCACAAGCTTCGTCCCCATTATCACCATTTTTTACATTGCCGGGTGTGTGTGAAAAGGTATCCCAAATAGAAGGTGCTCTGCCGTCTTTATTGGCTGCCCCTTCAATTTGATACGCAGCTGTTGCAGCTCCCCATTTTAAATCCCGCGGAAACTCTATTGTTGTCATATTTCTACCTCCGTAACGATCAAATATTGTTTCTCTATGTGCGTCATATACTTATTTAATGGAACCTTCTGTAATACTTGAAATAAACAATCTGTTAAACATAAGAAAAATAACAATTAAAGGAATAGTTGCCCAGAATACGCCTGATAAAAGCATTCCAAAATCTACATTATAAGCATTGTTTAAAGAAGCAAGAGCAACCTGTAATGTATAGGATTCTGGACTTCTTAACACAGTAAATTGCCAGAGGAACTCTCCCCATACTAGCGTGAAGACGATAATTCCTAATGTCGCAAATGCTGGCTTAATAATCGGCAATACGATACTTCGATAGATTCTAAAATTCGAACATCCGTCTAATTTTGCAGCTTCAATCAGTTCATCTGGAACAGATTGAGACACATATTGGCGCATCAAAAAGATTCCCAATGGATTTAAGAGATACAGAATTCCAGCTCCGAATAATGTATCTAACCATCCTAGCTTTGAAACAAGATAGTATTGAGGAATCAATCCCAGCTGTGGCGGGATAACCATCGTAAGTAAAATTAAGATAAATAAAACATTCTTCCCTGGAAAGTGGAATTTTGCAAATGCAAAACCAGCTAGTGAACTAATCAGTAAAACGACCAGCGTTACACTCGTACAGAGGAGAATCGTATTCCACATCGATTGAAAGAATGGAATCGAATCTAGCACCTTTTGAAAGTTTTCTACAAGTTTTGTACCAGGGATCAGCGCTGGTGGAATAGAGTTATAGGCTTCACTTGGTCTCGTAGCCATAACAAACATCCAGTAAAACGGGAACAATGAAAAAAGAGATGCGAAGATTAACACTGCATAAATAGGAATGGTCCCTAATGAAAACTTCTTCTTATGATCTTTTCGCATTTTTCAACCCACCCTTTTTTCGTTTAGATCCTGACGTTAACCACGTGTTTAAAGAAGCAACGATCACGATAATAATCAGCAATAAAACAGCTGTCGCAGATGCTGTACCAAAGGAATTTAAGGTAAAGGCATCTCTGTATAAATACATCACGACTGTCATCGCTTCATCTCTTGAAAAGGCCGATGATCCTAAGAAAACTGTTGGCTCAGCGAAGAGCTGCATCGCTCCAACTGTAGACATAAATACAGTTAAAAGTATGAAAGGCTTTAATAAAGGTATTGTAATGTGGAAGAATTGTTGCACTTTGTTTGCCCCATCAATTGTCGCTGCTTCATATAAGTCTTTCGGGATACTTTGTAGACCAGCTAAATAAATAATCGTATTGTAGCCAACCCATCTCCAAAAAACCATAAGAGAAATCGCTATTTTCGCTCCCCATTCGGAGGTTTTCCAATTGACCGGATCAATGCCAAACCAGCCAATGACATAGTTAGCTAACGCAGCTTCATTGCTACTGAAGAAGACACCAAACACCAAAGCTACAGCAACCATTGAGGTGATATAAGGCATAAAGATGCTTACTCGAAAAAAGTTTGTAAACTTAATGACGGCCATGTTTAAGAAGTAAGCTAATACAATTCCGACTAATAACTGAGGTGCAGTACCAAGGATCCCCATAATAAATGTGTTATACAATGACTTCCAAAAAAGGGGATCTTGTAAGACTAGGGAGAAGTTTTGCCATCCGACAAATTGCATATCACCAAAGCCATTCCACTTCTGGAAAGCCAGTACAATACTGAATACGGCAGGATATAATCCAATTACTGCGAAAACGATGAAAAAAGGAGCTATGTACAGATACCCTGAGACCATATCTTTTTTCTTCTCAGATAATTTTTTCCCTTTTGGTGTGTTGGTTTCTTGTTTCGCTCGGGTAAGTTCCATCCGCTGAACCTCCTATCAATAAGGGCTAGATAGCACTCGCCATCCAGCCCCTGTTTAAAAACTATCTCTTCAGAACATCCTTGATACGTTTTACAGCAGCATCCCATTCTTTCTCCGGATCTCCACCGTCGCGCACATTTTGAAGAGCTGTTAACATTTCATTGTTAACCGTTACATATTTTGGACCCTTATAAACAGCTGGAATGTCTTGTGCTGCTTCAGCAAAAATTTCTGCAGTATTTTGTCCACCAAAATATTCATCTGAATTCTGTTTGAACTCTTCCTTCTCGTACACTGAAGGAGCTGAAGGGAATAGACCACTATCCACAAACGATTTCAATTGATTCTCAGGACTTACAAGCCATTTTGCGAACTTGTATGCTTCTTTACTCTGTTTCGTTTCGTTAGGGATTGCGATATAGGAGCCACCCCAGTTTCCTGCAAATTGATCAGGAAGTGTCGTAACACGCCATTTGCCTTTTGCTTCTTTCGCATTCTCGGTCATGTACCCTTTCAACCATGCAGGAGCCATCTCAACAGCAAATTGACCTTTATTTAATGCATTTGCCCATTCAGGTGTCCACATTTCATATTCGCCAACATAACCTTCTTGATGTAACTCAACTGCAAAATCGTATGCGTCTTTAACTTTGTTGTCTTCTTCTTCGATTAGTAGATCACCATCACGGTTAAAATAACTAACCTTTAAAGCATCCATATTTGCACGAAACGCCATCTCCATGCTGTCTACCATAGGCTTGCCCGTCTCCGCTAACACTGTAGAAGCTGCTTCCTTGAATTCAGCTGGAGTTGAAATCATTTCACTCACTTGATCTGGCTCTGTTGGTAAACCAGCATCTTCGAACACTTCTGTGTGATAGTACATCGCTTTAGGTCCAATGTCCGTCGGTAGTCCAAATAGGAAATCTCCTGAACCATTTTCTGCGATATTCCATTTCCAATCTAAGTATTTGTCTTGTACTTCTTCTGCACCTAAGTCATATAAATTTGTAAAGCGACTTTGAGCTTCACGGAATCGATCCAATTGATCAATTTCAATCATCGTTAAGTCAGGTGCACCAGTTCCAGAGGAAATAGCTGTAAATAAGCTATTATGATGATCCCCTAGTTCTGATTTACGTACATTAATCGTCACGTTTGGGTTGTCTTTCTGATATTCTTCTGCTAAATCTTCATAGTTCGTTGCTCCAAATACCCAAAAATCCAGTTCAACCTTCTCTCCGCCGCCTTCTCCTGTAGCTTCCTCTTCACTACAACCAAATAGAAGCACACTAAAGCTCAGAAGCAAAGCAAATAACACATACATTTTCTTCATCCTGTTTCCTCCCCTAAAATAAATTCTCATAGCTTTAAGAATCATAGATTAAAACAAAGATGCCTTACGAAACCGGTTTCTATTTCTTTAAAAGAAGCACCGGTTCCATTTTCGAAACCGGTTTCTTTTTTAACTTATTTTGATTATAAATTTTTATGTATCCGTTTTCAATAGTTTTTTTCAAAAAAAGAAACCGATTTCGATATTGGTAAATTAAGAATGTGTAAGTATGCAAAATTGTACAAAGTGAATCAGATGCATTAGAACGTTACACTACTTTCTCTACTTAATTTTCACTAGCTATGACTTCTCCATCTGAATAAAGAGCTTATTATATTCTCTAAATCTTAAATAAAATAAAGGGCCTAGCAATAAGAAGAGCACAAGTAAAGGTTGTTAGGTTAAAACACTCACTATCCAAACCCCACTATTAATTCAATGAATCTAAATGCTTTCTATCATTCAAAAAATGGATAACTCGATCTCTCTCCGTAATCTCAACTAAATGCATTCCCGTATCCCAAGTCTTAAACCAATAGTCTTTTGTTATAGGATTCTTAAGAAAAGACTGTAGAATATTATTAATCACTCTACCGTGAGCAACTATGGCTACACGATTTTGAGTTGAAGTAGCAATGATTTTAGAGAAGATCATTTCAATTCTCATTCTAAATTCAATAAACGACTCGCCATCTTGGACTCTCTCATGAGGATGCTCTGGCAATGGGAGTTTTTTAGCTTCTTCAAAATCAACACCTGCAAAGACTCCATTGTTGAACTCTCTTAAGTCAGCTTCCTTGTTCACTTCACATCCAGTATGTTCAGCAAGGTAGGATGCTGTTTCCCTCGCCCTCTTTAACGTACTCGACCATATGATATCTCGTGGAAACTCAGAGCTTACTCTATGAGCCATAGCCCTTGCTTGCTGATGTCCTAAATCAGTTAGGGAAAAGTCAGCTCTACCCTCATGAACGTTTAGGAGGTCCGCTTCTGATTCACCATGTCGGATTAGTAAAATTTCCACATAATCACTCCTATACTTGAAGCTATAACAACTAATAAAAATCCAATCCCTTTAAGCTTGAGATTGAATTTTGAAATCTTCACTTGTATTTCGCTGTCGTTTTTAAAATCATTTTCTATATTTTTACGCCACTTCAACACTACAATTGCAATGTTCTTAGAAAATACAAATAAAATAAACCCAACTACGCTAAGCACTTGTAACATAAATACATCCCTACCTCATCCCAAATAAGCGTCAAAATCTAAAATCTCAACCTCCACTGGAATACTTTTGACCGTTTTGACTGTAGAAATCTGAAGGGCCTTTAGATAGTCAACCCAAAGATCCCCCTTAATACCACTTTCTTTCAGACGCTCCATTGTATCAGGGCCTAATACCTCCTGATCAACCTGGTACCAGCCACTAGTCAGCATTAAGACCGATTGATATCGCTTTAGTTTTTCAGTTGAAAGTTGTTTCGCTTCTTTTAACTCATACGCCATATTTTTAAAGTAACTAGCTATGTCCTTAGCAACCATTGATGTCTCACTGCCGATACTTAAATTGTCACGTTCACCAACCCGATCGAATTCATGAGCCATTCCTTCATATTTCCAGGTTAGCTCATGAATTCTAGTAAACTCGCTACTAAGAGTAGAGGCTTGCTCTGGGGTAATCACCTTTGTTGAAGTTACTTCTTCCATCACATTCATTGCTTTTTTACTAGAATGGGTTACTTGCCATAACTCATCACTCATCATGTAATTGGTTATATAGTCTTCATACTGTCTTTTTTCTTGCCAGTTGTACCCACCCCATACCATTAATGTGAGAATGACTATAAGCACGAGGCCGGATTTCATGTTTATGTTTTTATAAAGCATTTCTTTCATAACGTTACTCCTTATCTCACCAAAACATCGATATAAGTAGTGATAAAGCCTCTGTACTCCCCTTTAAGATCATTCGGTAAGCTATCTAGGTTAAAATATTTTACTTCTAAGGATTCTGTTTCATCGATTTCAATCTCACCTGAAATATCATATGAAACATAAACTGCCGTAACAGAGTATAACTCATCCCCATTGGCTACTTTTAAATAATAGTCTTCGCCAGAAAATACACCTAATAATGTTAGGTCTCCAATGTTCAGTCCCGTTTCTTCTTTCACTTCTCTTCTTGCTGTATCCTCAAGGCTTTCTCCCAATTCCATGAGGCCACCGGGTAACCCCCAGCCCCCATCTGTTCGATGTTGTAAAAGGATTTGATTGTGTTCATTCATCATAATGACGACGGCTCCTGGAAGGATTAACGGTTTATGTCCTACATAACGTCTTAAATCTTGTACATAATTCATCTGACTCCCCCTAGTTTTCTGCGGTTATGTAATTCATCACGTCTTGTATGTAATGCTCGATCTGCTGATCTGTTTTAACAAGTAAACACTCGTAGTTTGTATCAAGATGATAGACATCGATATCTAATTTTTCACCTAGCCTTCTTGCAAAAGTGGACTTCCCTACTCTAGCTGAAGCTCCCATTACCATAATGCGTTTCAACAGAATCCCCCCTTCTCCTGTTATTTTACTTCTACAACCACCTGACCAAAGTACTCATCACCCAAATAGACAAGCAACGCCCATTTCCCCTCTTCTGTTAGCTTCATGTTGGAAGGCGCATGAGCATCTGCCCATTATTTGGACCTCCAGGAGCATTGTAATTCCATACATAATCCTTCCCTGTTAAAAGTACAGGGGCGATATCCTGACTTCCTTTTTTAATCCCAACTACCGTTAAGTCTCCTTTGGGAAGGTCTCCCAAAAATGCCACATATATTTTTGAGGTTGGTTTTCGATGAAAGGAGCATCAATAAATCCTAGTTTGTTTGGAACACCTCTGATAGTATAGATTCCAGCTTCGAAGGTCTCACTTAGCTGCCAATCTATGTTTATCGATCCTCTTATCACTAATTTCTACAGGCAACTTTTGAGTAGTTTTTTCTCTATCTATTGAAGGTTCCCCAGCATTGTTACAAGCACCTAGTACAACTAAAGTCATGAACAAAAGAATTTTCTGTAGGGTTTCATATTGTTCCTCCTTGCAGTTTATAAACGAATACGCCCCATCACAATCGTGTTATAGTAATTTCCATCTGATAAAAGCTTATCTTTCTTCAATACACCTTCAACTTCAAACCCGTATTTTTTATAAAGTTTGATAGCTGATTTATTGGTTTCTAGGACACTCAATGAGATTTTTTCAATGCCGCTAGCGTCTGCCCAGCTAATTGATTCTTTTAACAGATTAGTCCCTATTCCATAACCCCAATAATCTTGTAAAACACAGACTCCAAATTCCACTTTATGGGCCGTTCTTTTTAGGGAAGCCCCTTCACATCTCGAAAAACCTACAATATTATGATCAACTGCTGCCAATATAAATAAATTACGCTCATGTTCTCTATCACTTTTGATAAGCTGTTTAAAGCCCGCTTCATCAATATAAGCTTCCCCTTTTTCACGGTCCATGTTTTCTGTTTCACCGTCGATCTGTAACCTTAGCTGGGATAACTGGTTCGCGTCTTCTTCTTTTGCAGCCCTTATCGAGTACCTTACATTATGGATGTTAAATTCTTTTGGATTCACTCATCGCCACTACTTTCTTTCAATTTCTTTTATCATTTCTCCATTGGTATCATAAAGCTTGTAGGATATATTTTTGATCTCCGTTAACTCCCTATTAAGAGGAATGACAAAAATATTATGTTCATTAATATTCTCTTCTTTTTGCTCACTTACCTGTTCATTTTCATAGGTATAGCTGTAGGTTACTGTTATTTTTTCAGCATTCTTAAGTTTCTGTACGGTCCCAAAGAAATATAATTGATTTGTCTCTGGATGAGTAAAATAATGATAATTAAATGGATCAGCTCTGTTTATGTAAAAGCTAGTCTCTCCGTTTCCTTCCTCGAACTTGTATGTTCCGTTCTCCATTTCATAAAAACACATAACCACATTGTTCTTATACTGGAACACAGCGGTCTGATTCTTATCATTTTGGTATAGTAGAGATTCTTCACCGTCACTATAAACACTTAGTGCTTCCTCAAGTGAGGGATAATAACCCTTTGCTGTATTACATCCACTTAAACCAAACACGAATACGAAGAGAAGATACATCGTTTGCTTTTTCATAGATTCGGGCTTCCTCCTCCCAATTATAGAATTTGTGAACACCTTAATTCCCCTGCTTTTGATAAAACTCTAAAAGTCGAGAATACGTTTCCTCTGTGCCGTTTGAAATCCTATATATTCTCTTTCCCTTATTCTCCTCAAAATCTCCAATCCAACCTGACCCGTCTTTAATGATTTCGATCATAAAACCGTTATTAGGCCCCTCTAAAGAATCCTTATGTAACAAAAAGAACTCTAAGGATTTACTATTTTGGCGTTTCTTATCAAATTTATCTAGAAATGATCTTAATTCGGCTCCTTTTGATACCCTTTTTATTTTCAGGTTATCTACTAAATGGATGAATTTCTTCACATCTTCTTTTTTACTTGTGCGAGATCGTTCTGAAGAAAAATTCTTGTTATCTATGAGAGTTATACTCATAAGTGAAACCGGTGGCGCTTCGTCTAATAACATATTCATCTGTTTCGTAGGAGGCGCTTGATTCTCACATCCTGTGAAAAGTACGATCATGATGATCAATGAAATGATATTTGTTTTTAGCATTTAAAAACCTCTCTAAATATGTAAATTCTTCCTTCTGTCCATGATACCATAATTTTTCCATTTATCCCCCACCTTTTTCCAAAGCTAGATATATGCGCTTCCATATAACATTTGATAGACTTAAAATAAACAAACTTTACCACACTACTATCCTAAGGAGGGTTCCCATATGATTGAACAGTTACAAACCATAGAACAAATTCAAACTGCCCTAAATAAAGGCGAAGTTACATCTAAAGATCTAACCATGATGTATCTTGACCGTATCGCCAAATATGATCAAGCAGGGTCCAACATTAACTCGATTCTGGAAGTGAATCCAGATGCCTTACATATAGCAGAATCATTGGATGTTGAACGTCAGCGCGATGGACGTCGTGGACCGCTTCACGGTGTTCCTATTGTTGTAAAAGATAACATCGATACTGGAGA
Organism: Pontibacillus sp. HMF3514; assembly: GCF_009858175.1. Taxonomy (GTDB): domain Bacteria; phylum Bacillota; class Bacilli; order Bacillales; family BH030062; genus Pontibacillus. Next base: position 1,067,546 of record NZ_CP047393.1, on the reverse strand, counting down.
TAAAATGCACACAACAGCAGGATCCATCGCTTTAGAGCATAACTATGCTGATGAGGATGCTTTTCTTGTGAAAAAGCTTCGCGAAGCAGGAGCAGTCATTTTAGGTAAGGCGAATTTAACAGAATGGGCTAACTTTATGACGATCGGTATGCCGAATGGCTACAGTTCACATGGTGGTCAAGTGTTGAATCCATATGGACCTGGAGAGTTTGATGTCGGTGGATCTAGTTCAGGTTCAGCCGCCTCTGTCGCTTGTGGTTTTGTTGCAGGTGCAATTGGTACCGAAACAAGTGGTTCTATTTTAAGTCCGGCAAGCAGCAACTCTGTTGTAGGATTGAAGCCTACAGTGGGGTTAATTAGCCGAACAGGTATTATTCCAATCGCCCATAGCCAAGACACAGCTGGACCGATCACTCGTACCGTGACAGACTCGGCGATTTTGTTAGGGGAACTTGTTGGTTTGGATGAAAAAGATCCTGCTACTGGAATGAGCCAGGGGAAATTCTATAAAGGCTATACTACATTTCTCGATCAGGACGGCTTGCAAGGAGCTCGTATAGGAATCGATCGTCAGTTTTTATCGGAGTTGAATGAAGAGGAATTATCACTCATAGAACAAGCTATGGAAGATATGAAGGCTCAAGGTGCAGAAATCATTGAGGTTAGCTTACCTACTGAAGAACGTGATTCAAGCGTGTTGTTCCATGAGTTTAAGAATGGCTTAAATGCTTATCTGTCAAAGTGCTCAGATGAAACACATGCCCGTACACTATCTAAATTGATTCAGTATAATGAAAACAATGAAAGCGTCGCACTTAAATATGGACAAAAATTATTAACGATGTCTGAAAAGAAAAGTGGTCGCTTAAATGACCCTGAGTACATCTCAGACCGATTGGCAGATATCGAGTATTCCCAAAAGAATGGCATTGATAAGATTCTTGAAGAACATCAGTTAGATGCTCTGTTATCAGCCAATAACTTAGGAGCAGCTATGCCAGCGATGGCGGGGTATCCTTCCATTACAGTTCCTGCTGGTTATACACCTTCTGAAGGTAAGCCTGTTGGAGTGACCCTTACGAGTACAGCTTTTGACGAGGCAAAATTGATTACGTTGGGTTATGCTTACGAGCAAACAAGAAGTGTTACTTGGCATGCTCCGCAGTTGACGGAGTAGTTTTTTTAAAAACAAAAGCGAGGCTCTTCATTAAAAGAGTCTCGCCTTCTAGGCATTAATTATTATTCTTAAAACGGGCAACTCGTTCCAGGGCTATATGAAGACTGCTAAATGTATCCACGTGTTTCATACTGATCCCTAAATTGGTCATTGTTTGGCTAATATCAGGGCGAATCCCACTGATTACAGCACGAATCCCAATCACTTTTAAAGCATCAATTACTTTAAAGATCTGGTGAGCTACCATCGTATCAATGACGTGCACACCTGATAAATCGATGACAATGGTCTCTAAATTTTGTTTATCACCTTGTTCCAAGGCATTATTCAATAATGTCTGTGCACGTTTCGTATCGATTTCTCCAATGAGTGGAATGACACCAAGATCATTTGTTATCTTAACAAGCGGTACAGACAATTCATTTATCGAATACTGCGCTTTTTTTATGTTATCTTGATATTCTTCCATATAAGATTGACTAACTAGGTGAACGGCTCGATCTACAACTTGATTAAATTTAGAAAAAAGATAATAAAAATCATCAAGCAACAAACCTTGAACTTTTGCTTCTTCTTTAATAATATCACCTATTAGGTTTCGATAATGGCTAATTTCTTGAAGGGCAATATCCAAAGGTAGTCCTAGTTCAACCAATTTTCCAGAGACATTTCGCCCCCATTTTTCCAGTTCTTCACTTGAAGCATCTGGTCCTAATAGAATCGAATTGGCATACACTTCGATCAAACGATAACGCCATGGCATCAAATCGTTGATGATTCTCTCCCCTTCTTCCTTATGAGAAGGCAATTGATGAACTAATTCTTCTTTTTGATCAAGGATGTAATCTGTAATAGGCTGCAAATGGTCTAGTTTTGACGAAGACATAATACTCTCCCAAAATAATAATTTTTAGTTAGGATTATTCTATCAAATGTTACGGAAAGATGCCACACAAGATACCCCTAACCCTAAACCATTCATCACAAAACACGCTTTATGTTAGGATGGAAATCAACTACTCTATTTAAAGAAAGGAATAGTCTCATGCCACCACATGTAACTGTTAAAGGCAAGATTGTTGACCAAGAAACTCGCTGCGAACATTACCATAAACAAGAGGATATTATTGCTATAAAATTTTATTGCTGTGATACCTATTACCCTTGCTATAAATGCCACGAAGAGTGTGCAGATCATGACATTCAACGCTGGCCTCGTGATCGTTTTGATGAAAAGGCCATTTTATGTGGAGTGTGCAAACATGAATTAACAATTAACGAATACTTGAAATCCAGCTACACATGCCCTAATTGTCAGTCGACATTTAATGAAGGTTGTGCGAGACACTACTCTATTTATTTCGAGGGATAGGCTCATGTTGAGGTGGGTGCCATACCCCTCTATGATCGCCATTTACAGAATAGATCTCTCCACTTTTCTCGAGATTAGGCTCTTCCAAAATGTCTACCACAAACCTAGCGACATCTTCAGGCGCCCCTACCTCCCAATAAGATGCTAGCTCCTCCCCTCGTTCTTTTGCTTTTTGTTCCGCCTTTTCAATGTGAGGGCGTGTCATATCTGTGAGGGCTGCTGGTGCAATGGCATTCACTTGGATGCGGTCTTTTTTCAACTCAGCTGCTAGTGTCCAGGTCATTCCTACTAACCCTGCTTTCGCTGCACTATAGTTGACCTGTCCGATATTTCCTGTGAGTCCAGCCGAGGATGTCATATTTAAAAGCATGCCGCCCTCTCCTTGCTCACGTAGTTTTTGGATGAAGGGTAATGTGCACTGAAACGCTCCATTGACATGAACATCCAGAACGTCCTTAAAGTCTTCAACGTTCATTTTGTAGGACATGCGATCTCGAACGTTACCAGCGTTGTTTATGAGGCAAGTGACACGTCCAAACGTTTGAACGGCTTTGTCTACAAGGTTTTGCCCCGTATTTTCATCTGTAACGGAACCTGACACCCCCACAACAAATCCACCATTTGACTCAATCTCATTCATGACATCTTCAACCGCTTCTTGTGACCGACCATTTACGACCACCGCTGCTCCCTCTTCTGCTAATGCTTTTGCGATGCTTCGGCCAATTCCTTTTGTTGAGCCCGTTATAATGACGACCTCACCCTGAAGCTTTTTCATCTTGCCACCCTTTCACGATCATTTTTCCTTTTATCACTGTTTCTTCTCGTTGATTTATGCCTCTGACTTTGATCTCTGCTTGTCCTTGATCAACATCTAATATCTGCCCTTGCACAATAAGGGAATCGCCAATCATGACTGGCATTATAAAAGATACATAGTAAGAGGTTATTTGAAAGTTTGACGAGAGCCATCTAGCCACGAGCTTTCCTCCTAGCGCCATGGACCACATACCGTGAGCGATCGGTTGATCAAATCCAGCTTCTTGGGCAGCGTTTTTGTCTAGGTGAATAGAGGCATAATCTCCTGAACCTTCCGCATAGTTGGATATGTGCTCAGCTGTGATTTCCGGAATATCTATCGATGGAAAGTGGTCCCCTTTTTTGAAATCTCTCATTAAACCCCCTCCTTCTTAAACAAAATCAATGTGGTGAACACTTCAGCATGGAGTTCCTCTTGAGAATAAAGATTCAACGTGTGTTCAAGAAAGATCATCGTTCCTTTTGAGCCCGTTTTTTCATAAACATCGTTTAATATGAGTTGACCTTGATAGGTATGGTTACAGATTAAAGGATGATGGTATTCAAAACCTTGTTTACCGTGAATAAGAGGTTCACTCACTTCTTTGAGCCAAGGGATTGAAAAATAGTGCCAGAATGTCACAGGCATAGTAACGGGAAGTGGAAGGTCTTCAAACCCTTGCTCTCTTGCTTTCTCCTCATCAAAATAGATGAGATTCTCCTCAATAACCCCTTTTGCAAAACGTCTCACTTCATCTCTTGTTATGGTTATGGGAATCCGATCGGTTTGTGCGTCTTTCCACTTTTCCATCACGAGTCTGTCCCTTCAAAAAGAACGGCTAATCCTAGTCCCCCACCAATTCCAAGTGTAGCTAATCCACGTTTTAATTTCTTCGCTTTCATTTCTGCCGCTAATCGTGTCACTAATATCGCCCCTGATGCCCCATATGGATGACCCAGTGCTAACGCACCACCGGAAAGGTTCACTTTTCCTATAGGAATCGACAGACCTTTAAGTGACGCAATGACTTGTGATGCGAAGGCTTCATTAAATTCAACCACATCCAAATCGCCTACTGAAATGTTCTGCCTTTGAAAAAGCTTTTGCACGGCGGGGATTGGGCCGACTCCTAAATAATTTGGGTCGACTCCCACACATGTAGCATCTTTAAAGGTTAACACTGGTGATAACCCTAGAGAGTGAGCTTTTTCTTTAGACATGACGAGTACGAGCGAAGCACCGTCATTAATAGGACAGGCGTTTCCTGCCGTAACAGTTCCTCCCTCTCGAAAAACAGGAGGAAGCTTTGCTAATTTTTCCTTAGATGTATTCCAGCGTACACACTCATCTTCTACCATTCCATTTACAGACACAATTTCTTCTAAAAACGTCCCTTGCTGGATGGCGTTCATCGCTTTTCGATGACTGCTCAATGCGTACTCATCTTGAGCTTCACGAGAAATTTCATAGTGTTCAGCAACATTCTCTGCTGCTTCTCCCATTTCTGGGTCGCCGATTTCTTCAGGCGAGAATCGTGCTCTTGTAAAAAGTGTCGGCCCTTGAGGATGGTAGAGATTTGATGGTTTCTCGATTTTCCATGGCGCTAAGCTAGAGCTTTCTACACCTCCAGCTAAATAGACCTCTCCCGCTCCGGCTTGAATAGATCGGGCGGCCATTTGAATGGCTTCTAATCCAGATCCGCACTGGCGATCAACGGTCACGCCTGGGATTGACATCGGAAGTCCCGCTTCAAGCGCACTTAATCGTGCCAAGTTCCCTCCTGGTCCTGTTGCATTTCCGAGGATCACATCATCAATCTCATTTGGGTCGATATTCGTTTCTTCGATAATGTTATGAACGAGGGGGCTAACAAGCTTTTCTGGCGGTACGTCTTTAAACATGCCACCAACTTTTCCGACAGCTGTACGTTTTGCAATTACAATTACGGCTTCGTTCACAGGAGACACTCCTTCACGATTGAATAGGTGTTAAGGTTTTGAGCATTTCTTTCACTTTTTTTCGTGCAACTTTACCACTGCTAGTATGCGGGAGTTGATCAACCACATAGTATTCTTTCGGGCATTTGTAGGAAGGGAGGAAACGCTTGCCATGTTGGTGGAGTGATTCTTTTTCCATGTTTTGATGTGCAGTGAAAACTGCTACAACTTTTTCGCCCCAGTACGTATCCTCTACACCAAGAACAGCGATTTCCTCAATTTGTGGTAATTCAGCAAAGACTTGCTCCACTTCCTCGGGATAAATGTTTAAGCCACCACTTATAATCATATTGTGTTTTCGCCCTATGATGGTGAGATATCCTCCTTCATCAATGGTTGCCAGGTCGCCGATCGTAACCCAACCGTTATTAAAAACATTGGCGGTTTCTTCTGGACGGTTCAAATAGCCGTTGAACACCCATGGGCTTTTGACATAGAGCTCACCGATTTCATTCGGCTTAGCTAGGCTGCCATCTGATTTTTTTACTTGCAGTTCAACATTCGGAAAAGTACGCCCGACCGTTTCCCCTTTTTGTTCATGTTCATGAGGCATGAGATAGGTCACAAAACTTAATTCTGAAGCGCCAAAAAACTCGATCATTTCGGCATTTGGGAAAAGCTTCGGGACTCTTTCTTTTGATTCCTTTTTCCACTTTGCACCGGAGGAAATGATTTTTCTCAGGCTTGGGACTTCTTCATCGCTCGTTTGTATAAGGGATTCAAAAATCGTTGGAACGATGTACAGTACTGAAATCTGGTGCTCCTTCATTTTTTGCAAAACAGCTTGAGGAGTAAAGCTTTTGCAAACGTTTAGTGTTGCGCCCATATGCAGGGCCTGAACCGCTGCGAACAAAAAGTGAGAGTGTACGAGAGGGCCAGGAGATAAAATATAGTCCTTGGGCTGGAGCTCAAAAACGTGTTGGCAATCCTCGAAGCATGCAAACCATGATTGGTGTGTACGCATGAACCCTTTTGGTGTTCCCGTTGTGCCTGATGTGTAGCCTATATAAAAGATATCCTGCTCGTTGCCGGATTGAGGTTTTGTATCTTCTGGCTCTAGTTGAATGAAATCCTCCATTGTGATTACTGGCCAACTTTCATGATCAGGCATTTTTGATTGAAGGGTTTTATGAACAATGATGAGATCCGGATCACAATCTTGGAGTACCATCGAGAATTGGTGACCACTCCATTTTGGGTCTAAAGGGATCGCAATGCCCCCGCTTGCGCTAACGGCGAAGAACATTTTTAAAAAGTCGATGCCGTTTTCGAGGAGAATGGCTACGCGTTTGCCTTTTACGTCTGATAGTTGATGGGATAATTGCTTTTGATGTGTGGTGATGTGTTTAGCAAGTTTTCCATATGTAATGTGTTCGGTATCGCTTATGATAGCTGTTTTTTCTGAATCTTGATGCATGATGTTTCCGATCACGGGCCGAAACCTCCTAAAGATTCTATTAAACTTCATGATAGCAAAGGGGCCAGATCAATGAAATGATCAGACCCCTTTTATATTAAGCTGCTGTTCTTTGATTTTTTGGTTTTTCAATGATCGGATAAGCTCGGTGAACAGATTTTGCAATTATTGATGCAAGAACAACTTTCACGAGATCCCCTGGGATATAGATTAGTGCACTAACTGCAGCACCTGTCCAAGGTGTGTTGGTAATAAAGGATAAATACGTAATCCCGATTGCATAAACAACAAGGATACCGCCCACAACTGTAAAGGTAATCAGTAAGCCAATGTTCAAGCGATGATAGAATTTTTCTACAAGATAGCCAATGACAAATGCAGCGAGTGGCCAGCTTAAAATATATCCTCCAGAAGGACCAAGGAATACGCCGAAACCGCCACGTCCTCCAGATAATAACGGAACTCCAAATGCTACGAGTAGCACAAAAATAGTTAGGGCAAGTGCTCCTCTACGTGCGCCTAATAAAGCACCAGCTAGCATAACTCCAAGCGTCTGAGCTGTGATGGGTACTGGTGTGAATGGTGTAACGATAGGAGGCAACAAACCTAAAGCCCCTACTATGGATGCGAATAATGCTGAGTAAATCATCGTCCGTAAAGCCACAATCTCATCTCCTACTAAATATTTTGATAGATTTAGGATAGAAGATGTTCATCTATATTGTCAACCTTGTTTACGATCAGGTTAACAATTTTATTAGCCTGTTAACCTGGTTTAATGGAATAAAAAATCTAGTAAACCTTTTGCGGCTTACTAGACCTTGGCACCTTCACTTATTTATGATACTTCGACACTAATTCGATGTTCTTCCTCACTAATTCTTCTTACTTCATCACTTCTCTCGCTTGCTTCTTCACTTATCCAGCACTCTTCAACACTAATCAAGCTATCTTCAACACTAATCAAGCTAACTTCCACACTTTCCTCGCTCGATCCTTCACTATTTCACGATCCCCCACACGCATCACAAAATCTGAGACAAAAACGCCTTCGTCCGCTCGTGCTTCGGATTTTCAAACACCTCATTCGGCTCACCCATCTCAACGATCTCGCCATGATCAAACAACACGATTCGATCCGCCACTTCACGCGCAAAGCTCATCTCATGCGTCACGACAACCATGGTCATACCTGATCGGGCCAAGGTTTTCATAACATCTAAAACCTCTTTAATCATCTCCGGATCTAGGGCTGATGTCGGTTCATCAAACAGCATGATCTTCGGCTGCATAGCTAAAGCACGAGCAATGGCCACACGTTGCTGTTGTCCGCCAGAGAGCTGCCCTGGGTATTTGTGAGCTTGCTCTGGGATCCCAACTCTCTCCAGTAATTCAAAAGCGATTTTTTCAGCTTTATCCTTTTTCCATTTTCTCACCCATATTGGTGCGAGCATAACGTTTCTCAAAATCGTCATATGCGGGAAAAGGTTAAACTGCTGGAACACCATGCCCGTTTCTTTTCGGATCGCTTCAATATTCGCCACATCATTGGATAGGTTAATACCATCGATGTGGATTTCGCCTTTTTGAAATTCCTCCAAGGCATTGAGCGTGCGGATAAACGTAGATTTTCCCGATCCTGATGGGCCCAGCACTACGACCACTTCACCTTGTTTTACACTAAGGTCTACATCTTTTAATACATGAAGATTACCGAACCATTTATTTAATCCTTTAACTTCTATCATATCATCCCTATTTTCAAGAAGTTTCGCTTGATTTTCCCTGGACATGTTTTCTTCCTCCTTCACTTATCGTTCTCCCACTCCTAGTGATCGTTCCAAGCGACGACTCACATACGACATGAGGTAACAGATGATGAAAAACACGAATGCGACAAAAACGAACGATTCCATCTGCGTCCCCAGAAATTGCGGGTTAGCAATGATCTTTTTTGCCATGCCCAATAAGTCGATCAACCCAACAATTGAAACGAGAACCGTATCTTTGAAAATCGAGATAAACTGACCGACCATGGCTGGGATCACAGCTTTTAGCGCCTGTGGCATAATGACGAACGTCATCATTTTTGCTTTATTGAGCCCCAACGCTTGTGCCGCTTCATACTGCCCTCTTGGCAACGACTGCAATCCACCGCGTACATTTTCTGCTAGATATGCCGCATTAAATAGTGTGAAACCGATTATTGCACGTAAGACCTTGTCTAACTCAATGATGTCTCCTAAGAATAATGGGAGCATGAGCTGTGCTACGAACAAAACCGTAATGAGCGGAATTCCCCGAATGAGCTCAATGTAAATAATGCTAAACCACTTTATGATAGGAAGGTTGCTACGCCTACCTAATGCCAGAAGAATTCCTATAGGGAATGATGCTATGATCGAAATGATCGCGATTAAACATGTAAGCAGGAATCCACCCCAAAAATTAGAGCTGACTTCATTCAGTAATCCGAAGCCTTCAATAAAAAACATTCCTATAGGTACAAATAAGAACCACCCAACTAAAACAGGCTTTTTGAGTTGTTCAGATTTCTTGCCTATAAAATATCCAAGCACCAACACCCCAATATTTGCGGCTAGCCACATACGTGATCCAAACGCAATAAACGGAACCACCATGGTAATCGCCATGACAACACCAAAAAAGATTGAGACATGTCCCATCGTCCCTTTCCAGACTCCCCAGGACAGCCCGATCAGTGCTGTAAAAATAGATATGGTTATCCAAATACGCCACAGCTCTTCGGTAGGGTATTGGCCAACCATAAGTAGTTTGAAGTTTTCCGATACCACACTCCACTCTGCCGTGAAAAACACCCAGGTAAAGGTTCCTTTCACGACATAGACCGTGATGATCGTAAACACGATCGTGAGGAGCGCGTTCCACCAGTTACTGAATAGATTTTTCCTGAGCCAACCTAGAACACCGATGCTAGATTTTGGAGGGGCCATTTGGTTTTGTGTCTCTTCATTTGGAGTCACTTCATTGTTATTCATTCTGGTCACCTCTCAACAATTTGACTGCGTTTATTAAATTGATTCATAAAAAATGAGGTCAACAAACTAAACGTTAAATACACAAGAATCATAATCGTGACAGATTCAATCGCTTTTCCTGTCTGGTTATTAATTGTTTCTCCAACACTCACAACCTCTTGATAGCCCACCGCAATGGCAAGACTAGAGTTTTTGATTAGATTCAAATACTGACTCGTCACTGGTGGGATGATCACGCGTATGGCCTGCGGAAAAATAACAAGTCGCATCGTTGTGGATGGCTTTAACCCAAGTGCTTTTGCCGCTTCAACCTGTCCTTTTTGCACGCTCTGAATCCCACCGCGTACAATTTCACCGATATAGGTTGAGGTATAAATGACAAGACCTAATAGAATCGCTAAAAACTCTGGGGAAAGTCTTAATCCCCCCATGAAGCTTCTATCTCCAATGGTTGGAAGCGTAATATTAAACGGAGCTTGGAATGTCACCAAAAATGCTGTTATAAGTGAGATGAGAATAACACCGATCGCCCAGATTCCAGGTCTTTTGTTATCTCCTGTTTCAATTTGCTTTTTCAATCGCACCTTCCAAACGATTACGGCTAAAATTAGACCAACAATAAATAGCGAAACCCAAACGAGCGTCCCTGATGTTGCATTAAACCATGGAATCGCTGTGCCCCTGTTACTAAAATAGGAGAATAAAAATTTTGTACTTTCTTCAATCCTTGGAAGTGGGAGGAAAACGGCAAAATACCAAATACTAATTTGTACTAAAAGAGGTGTATTTCGAAAAATCTCAACATAAATGGAAGCTGTTTTATTCACTAACCAGTTGTTTGAAAGCCTTGATATACCGACTACCAAACCAATAAAACTGGCAATAAGAATCCCAAAAAATGAAACACGTAAAGTATTCAGAACCCCGACAAGAAAGGCTGTCCCATATGAACTCTCTGGCGTGTAATCAATTAAGCTTTCTGATATCCCAAATGAAGCTGATGACTTCAGGAAGTCAAACCCTAGTGAAATCCCCATTTGTCGCAACCCATCAAGCGCATTGGAAAATAAAAAAAGTAAGCTGATCGCAATGATGATTGCAAAGATACCCTGTGCTAAAAATGGGATGACTTTTTTGTTCCGCCAAAATGGTGTGGGGACGTCTGCTGTATTCTTTTTCATAGCTTTAGTTCACCCCGCTGAACATATTTTGTAAAAAAGGCCTGCCACATGAAATTGGTAGCAGGCCTGATTGTGCTAAAGCTTTATCGTAGTGGTGGTGAGTACATTAAGCCACCCTCTGTGTAAAGACCATTCAATCCGCGTTCTAAGCCGAATTTTGTATCTGGACCAAGGTTACGCTCAAAAATCTCCCCATAGTTACCAACTTGTTTGATCACCTGATAACCAAAGTCATCGCTTAGTCCTAGCTGTGAACCAAGGTCTCCATCTGTACCAAGAAGACGCTGAATGACTGGGTCACTACTATCTTTGAACTCATCTACATTTTCAGATGTAATGCCTAACTCTTCAGCTTGGATCGTAGCGTTCACAACCCACTTCACTACGTCGAACCATTTATCATCTCCACCAATAACTGCTGGAGCAAGAGGCTCTTTGGATAACGTATCATCCAAAATCACATGTGCAGAAGGATCCTTCATAATCGCTTTACGAGCTACTAGACCAGACTTGTCTGTGGTATAGGCGTCAGCACTACCACTTTCATATGCGGCAACTGCTGCATCCTGACTATCAAATACAACCGCTTCGTAATTAATACCATGCTTTCTCATTTGGTCAGCCAGGTTTAATTCAGTTGTGGTACCTGATTCTACTGCAATGCGCGTACCTTCAAGGTCTTTGATAGATGTGATTCCACTATCTTTTGGCACGATAATACCCTGACCGTCATAGAACGTTACAGGGGCAAAGTTCAGTCCCACGCTTGTATCACGTGTAAGTGTCCACGTTGTGTTACGCGTTAACACATCAACTTCACCAGTCTGAACTGCTGTAAAACGCTCTTTAGAGGAAAGCGGACGATATTCAACTTTGTCTGCATCTCCTAATACTGCAGCTGCGATTGCTCGTGCAAAATCAGCATCAAAACCAGAGTAATTTCCTTCTGAATCTAAGTAACTAAATCCAGGCAACTCACCATTTACACCTGCAATAAGCAAGTCCCTATCTTTGACGGTATCAAGCAGAGACGTTTCCTCAGCACTCTCCTCGCTATTACATCCCATCAACATAACCGACAACGACAACACTACAACCAAAATTCCAAACCACTTACGTTTCATGTAACTCCCCCTCAATTGATATATTGATAAATTTGATTAAACCCATGTTTTTCACACCTCATACCTCGTCTTCTATTAAACTGGCTGTGAGATGTTTTCTAGCTAGTCTATTGTATTAAGGTAATGGTTGTAATATTCAAACTAATTTAATGTTTGTGGGTGAAATGTACTGGCACATCAATTGAATGTATTTGAGGTGTGAATAAGGCATGACTTTGAGCAAATAACGGAATAGATGTCCTTACCATAAAAAAAACTGCCTTATAGACTTTAGCCTACAAGACAGAATTTAAAGGATCTATTCTGTTTCTTCTTTTACTTTTACTAAATGATCATCTCTAAGTTCATAAATCGCTTGACCTTGTTCCTCGCTATAAACGAGAAAGCGATAAGGATTTTCAAATGTAACTGAAATAGCATCTAGTTGTTCATTCAATTGGGCTACCTTTAATGTTTTATTTTTATAGCTATAGATTTTGGTTTCTGTAGGTGTCCCTCGAGCAGAAATGAGTTCTTTTTGCCCGTCGCCATTTACATCCAATTCTTGCACTTTTGCTTCAATAGATAGAATCTCATAGGGTTGTTTATTCTCGATTTTGTAGTAAGTGATAATCGGATAGTCTATTCCCATAACACCATCAACCCGATAGGAGCCATCACCAAACAACGTTTCGTGCTTGATATCATTATGAAGATGACCTAGTTTCATGGAAACCTGTCCTAATGGATACTCCTTTCCATGAATAAAAAACACGCCAAAAACTTTATCTGTACCCTGATCATATAGATAAAGTTTTTCATTATCAGAGTCACTCCATAAAGTAACAATTCCACTCACATCTACATCCTTACTCGGAAGAGCCTTCTTCTCCAACTCTACCTTTTCCCATTTCACTTTTTGTCCTGGGCTATTAAGAAAGATGTTATAGAGTACAGTTCCAGCACTAATCACAACAAGAGCTATAAGTATGTAAGCAATAGACTTTTTCATTTAAGACGGACCTACCTTGGCAAAATTTTGTATATACAGCATACATGAATTACCTGATATCTTGAAACACTTCTTGTAACGTTTGCTTAACCGACTCGCTCTCTCCTCCGTGGAATACGAGTACATTTTTTGCTGTATAGGTTTCATAGGATTCTAAGCTCGCTGCTGCAGTGGCATTCTTAAAGGCTTCCATTCCTTTTATACGATCATGAGTCGTTTGATATATGTAAATTGTTAAGGCTCGATTTTGTAAGGAGTAGGTTTTTGGTGTTACACCGTTGTACTCTCTGGTAAAGACATTTCTTTTTGGTAAATCTATGTCTTCCAATGATAGTCCTTGTTTATTAAAGGTTTCTGTGACCTCTTCTAATGAGAGGTTTTGAGTATGCGATACACTTGGATTACATGCTGAAGGAAGTATTATAAATGAGATGAAAATAAGCGTTCTTCTTAACACATCTATCCCTCCTATAGGGTTTGACGGATTCAGGAGAATAAGGTTTCATATAAAAGTGGAAATTGAATAAATTTGCTCAAATCGTACATCTATTTCTAGAAAACCTAGTTACCTAATCTGTCCTGATCCACTCAACATTTTCTTGCTATTGCGTACATAGGATAATATCAATGACTATATTAAAGCGAGGTATGTGTATGGAACCAAAAGATTGTGTTCCCTTTTTAAGATGTGGGAAGACTTTCAATCCCTCACTCCCAAACCAATTATCTTTTAATCAACGTCCCATTGTCCTTGCAGAAGTTCAAATCGATCCACAGTCCTTAGAGAACCCGTGTATTCTGATTAAGTACTCTGAATTCATTCAGTTCACCCTATTGGGATTTCAACCTTTACTATCCATCACCTATCGACTTGTTCGATCCACTCAGAACTTTCTTGCTCAAAGAACTTTGGATGAATGGGTCTTTGAATTTGAATCCCCTGAACCGCAGGAAATAGGAAACCTTGATACCAATCAACCCACCGTTTTAAATTACTGTGATTGCCTTGAATCCAATGTCCAATCCCCAATCATCTACCGGATAGAAATCGCGAGAATTGCTACGAATAACACTCAAAATTTCTCGATTCTAAATAAAAACATTACAGCAACGGCTATATGTGGCGAAGAGGAAAGAGCTTGATCTCTAAGTATATTAAAGTGAGGTGTTCGGATGAAAAATCGTAGTGATAAGCCGAAACTTTATATTAACCAAGAAGGTTCGATACAACCTAAAAAGCAGTTTCCCTTCTTAAAGTGTGGAGTCGCCTTTAGCCCACGTTTGCCTTTAAACTTGGATCCCAGCAACCGTCCTATCGTATTAACAAGTGTAAGTATCGATACAAAAAAGATCATAAACCCTGCTGTGCTTATTACGTACTCCTCTTTTGTTACATCAATTTTAAGGGAAGAGGCCTTCAATAGTTTGACGTTTCGTCTAGTTCGTTCTTGTAAGAAGGGAAGCCGAAAAGTTCTTCAAGAATATCCCTTTAGGCGGGAGTTTGGGAGTGACACCAATGTCAAAGAACCTGTCGTATATAATTTTTGTGATGCATCTCCCATCAAAAAATCCATATGTACCTATACATTAGAGCTTGTTAGCGTACAATTATCCCAACGCTCTATGTATGACATTACAAACAAAAGCCTGACAGCACAAATGTATAATAAACATGATTCATAAAGTAGAATGGAGGGATGTTCATGAAGGAAAAAACAGTTTTACCAACTTTAACGTGCGGAAGAGTGTTTCGAGAAGTGTCTTCTTCAAGAAAAGCCCCTATAAAATTAGCCGAAGTGACAGTTGAGCCCTCGAACATAAAAAATTCTTGTTTTCTCATAAACTACTCAAAGAACTTTACGTTTCAAATTATGGCTGAAAACCCAGAAATTAGCATTACATATCAACTCGTACGAAGCATTACAAATCAAACAACGCTCCTCGATGAATGGCTTTTTAGCGGTTCTGAGATCATCCCAACTCCAGTCGAAACGATTAAAACCATTGAACCATTAGTATTAAACTTCTGTGATTGCTTAGAAGATACCGTCAATCCCCCCATTACATACACTTATCAGATATCGAACTTCACAACTACTAACACCTCCTTCGAGATCTTGTCACAAGAAATCTCAGCAATTCGTATTAGTGGGGAAGAACAATAAGAGATTAAGCTTTAATGACTTTAGAACTAATGCGCCGTCCTGTGAAAACACAAAAAAGTGCCTGTCCCCACTGCTTTAACGCAATACCGCAGTGGGGGCAGGCACTTTAGGCTCTTTTTCTTGTACTTAAAATCGTGATGGTAGTTAATATTACTAACATACCCATGGTTTGGGTTAGTGAGAGGAATTGCCCTAAAATCACAACTCCAAATAAAGAAGCTGTAACAGGTTCTATCATAGCTACTATAGAGGCCACAGAAGGCAATGTATTTCTCAAGCCTTTTACATAAAAGAAGAATGAAATACCAGCTCCGATTATGCCAAGTACTATAAACCAGAAGATATCTTCAGAAGAAAGCACAGAAATAGCTTGCTTCTGATCAATAAACGGAAGTAATATCAGCGTAAAGGCAACAAGCGCTGTACTTAAAATAGCTGGAGGTTCTCCGTACTTAAGGGCATAGTTAAAACTGAAAATGTAAATGGCGTAAGAAAGGCCTGACAATAAGCCTGTAGAAATTCCTAACACATTCAATTGTTCAAGTCCATTTTGGTACACCCCTGTTAATAATCCAATCCCACCTAACACAATAATCATCGAAATGACTTTAAATGCGGTGACTCGTTCCATCCTAAGTAAAAAGGATATGATGAAAACAAAAATGGGGGCTGTGTACATCAAGACCGATGCTATTGCTACCCCGGTATGAGAGATGCTGATGAAATAAAAGCTGAAATTACCAGTGACCCCTACTCCAGCTAACGCTGACCAGAGAAGCATCTTTCTAAGACTACCGTAGGAATAATATTTAGTGCGGATAATCATCCATATTAATAAACAAATTAACCCTACAGCTCCTCTATAAAATGAGATTACAAGAGGATCCCACCCTTTTTCCATTAATATACCCGCCAAACCGCCGGAAACACCCCAAAGAACAGCCGCCAGGACTACAAACCCTACACCGAAATTTTTCAATTAAAAACTCCAATCAAACATATTTTTAGGAACATTCCCCAAAATTTTTTTCGATTAAACACAAAAGTTCCTTGAAAAGCGCCTCCAAGAAGTGCTTGAGCACCATTGCGGTAGCGCGTTAAAGAGGGGGCAGGCACTTTTATTCTTATTTAATTTTTTGATAAATATTCATGATAATTTGGGTTGTTGCTACACACATCGATTCCAATAAAATCGATTATTTCTTCATCTGGATATAGATAATACTATCATAATGGCTATCGGATAAATCATCTATATGTAGAACACAAAAGCCACCTCAGGAGAGGCAGCTTTTATGACTAGGCTTCGACACCGTCTTCTTCTTTTATTTTTTCAAGGCGCTGTTGGATGTCTTCTTCTGTTAAGCCATGCTCTTCAACATAACGATTACGTGGGTGAACACGGCATTCGTGCGTACAACCTCGCATGTATTTATACTCGTTTTCCTCTGAGCACAGCATGCGGCGGTCGCAGTCTGGGTTTCCACAGTTTACAAAACGTTCGCAAGGTTCACCTGTGAAATAGTCCTCACCAACAACAACATGCTCGGTTTGGTTAACAGGTACGGAGATACGATCGTCAAATACGTACATTTGCCCATCCCAAAGCTTCCCTTGAACTTCGGGATCTTTTCCGTACGTTGTAATACCACCGTGTAATTGACCTACGTTTTCAAAACCTTCACGTTTCAGCCAGCCGGAGAATTTTTCACAACGAATTCCGCCTGTACAGTACGTGAGGATTTGTTTTCCTTCTAATTTATCTTTGTTTTCTCGAACCCAATCCGGTAGCTCGCGGAACGTCTCAATATCCGGACGAATCGCACCACGGAAGTGGCCAAGATCATATTCATAGTCATTTCGAGCATCAAGTACAACCGTGTCTTCACGTTGCATACGCTCGTAAAATTCTTTTGGCTCAAGGTATTCCCCTGTTAAATCGTGAGGATTGATATCGTCCTCCAAGCGCATTGTAACAAGCTCGGGACGATGGCGAACGTGCATTTTCTTAAACGCATGCCCATCAGCCTCGTCAATTTTGAAGGTCATGTCCTTAAAAAGTGGATCATTGTTCATCGCATCCATGTAGGCTTGCGTCTGCTCAACGGTTCCAGATACCGTGCCATTAATGCCTTCTTCTGCAACAAGAACGCGACCACGCAGGTCAAGCTCCTTACAGAATTTCAAGTGATCTTTTGAGAACTGCTCTGGATCATCGATTGTAACGTAATGATAGTAAAGCAGCACTTGATAATTTTGTTCCATAGTATATCCACCTATCTTTTTATATTTCCCAGATACAAAAATTAGGCTCTGAGTTTTGATTGAATACAACAGTTAATTTTAATGGGGATTTTGGGTGAAATCAAGAATTCATTTAGGGAGTACTCTCTCTTTGTGGGCGGAGCTCTCTCCTTTTCGGGCGGAGCTCCCTCCTTTGCGGGCGGAGCTCCCTCCTTTTCGGGCGGTGCTCCCTCCTTTGCGGGCGGAGCTCTCTCTTTTTCGGGCGGTGCTCCCTCCTTTGCGGGCGGAGCTCTCTCTTTTTCGGGCGGTGCTCCCTCCTTTTCGGGCAGTGCTCCCTCCTTTTCGGGCGGTGCTCCCTCCTTTGCGGGCGGTGCGCAGCTCACCCTCTTCCACACGGACCTCCCCATATGCGCGCAGCCCCCAACCATGTCCACGCACTGCATCTATCCAAAATAAACCAGTCTAAATTTTCGAAAAATTTAACTAGAATAGGGTGACTTCTCATGAAATTCTGTTATACTATTGATTAACGGAATATTAAAGGACATTTTCCTTAAATAAAAGGAGAAATGCTAGATGAGTAACATCCTAGATTTAATCAAGAACATTGAAAGCGATATCATAACGATTCGACGTACTTTACATCAAAACCCTGAACTGAGTAATGAAGAGTATGAAACTTCTAGACTTGTTCAAGAGATACTAACGGAATACGGAATTGAGTTTCAATCCGGTTTCGCTGAGACTGGGGTACTCGGCATTATTAAAGGGGCCAAGCCAGGTAAGACGGTAGCGCTGCGGGCTGATATGGATGCTCTTCCTATTCAGGAGACCAACCAACATGATCATATCTCTAAAACTCCAGGAAAAATGCATGCTTGTGGGCATGATGCTCATACAGCGATGTTACTTGGAACTGGATACGCTCTTCAGCAAATGAGAGATCAAATTCAAGGAACTGTTCTTCTAGTATTCCAACCTGCTGAGGAAAACGCTCCTCATGGTGGTTCTCAAAAAATGATGTATGATGGGGTTTTTGCTCAATACCAACCTGACGTTATTTACGGACAGCATGTATGGCCTTCCCTTCCAGTAGGACAGATTGGCATACGCAATAAAGAAATGATGGGTGCCTCAGATCGGTTTTCGGTCACGATTAAAGGAAGAGGTGGTCATGCGAGTATGCCACAGGATGGCAATGATGCGATTATTATCGCTAATCAGGTTATTTCATCCCTTCAAACGATCGTGAGCAGAAATGTTAACCCGCTCGATTCAGCAGTGGTAACAGTTGGCCGAATTGAAGGTGGTTATCGCTACAACGTCATTCCGGATCAGGTTTATTTTGAAGGAACCGTTCGAACCTACAAATCAGAAGTGAAAGATAAGGTTAAAAAGCGATTCCATCAAATTATCAAGCAGACCGTTGAAGCTTTTGACGCTGAAGTTGAGATTGAATACCTAGATGGATACCCTGCTACCATTAATACACCAAAATGGGCACAGCAGGCTCGCGCCACAGCTCAGCACATGCTTGGAGAAGAGGCGACACCAACGCTAGACCCTGTTTTGGCCGGTGAAGATTTTTCCCGCTTCCTCAATCAATATCCTGGTGCATTCATATGGCTTGGGACACAAATCGAGGATGCCGAAAATCAGAAACCGCTTCACGATCCAGCCTTCAAGCTAAATGAAAAAGCTTTACCACAG
The DNA here is from genome assembly GCF_009858175.1 of Pontibacillus sp. HMF3514. Taxonomy (GTDB): domain Bacteria; phylum Bacillota; class Bacilli; order Bacillales; family BH030062; genus Pontibacillus. The sequence continues at coordinate 1,048,349 of NZ_CP047393.1, read as the reverse complement.
GGCAGTATGTACATGGCACAACTCGCTATTGAAACATTGGAAAACTTGCAAGAAAAGGAATGATACGAATGCTTCTTAAGAATGGCTTCACAGAATCGATCAAACCTAAGTTACAGTCCTGGCGCCGGTCCTTTCACCAACAACCTGAGCTAGGATTTATGGAGTACTACACGACTTACAAAATTGGAAAAGAATTAGAGAATTTAGGATTCAAGCTCTATGTTGGTCAGCATGCACTCAAAAGTGAATCTCGCTACGGTGTACCATCCAAAGAGCTTTTGCAAAAAAAGGAGTCTGAAGCCTACTTTCAAGGAGTTGAAGGAGATTGGCTCTTACACATGCATGGTGGAAATACAGGATTAGTAGCAATATGGGATACAAAATCTCCAGGCAAACATCTTGCCTTCCGCTTTGATATCGATGGGCTTCCTATACATGAGACAGAACATGAGGATCACCTTCCTTTTGCCCAAGGATTCTCCTCTTCCCAAAAGAATGTGATGCATGCTTGTGGTCACGACGGTCACATTACGATCGGACTCGGTCTAGCTCAGTATATCGCTGAAAATGCACATGACTTAAACGGCAAATTCACGCTTCTTTTTCAACCAGCTGAAGAAGGTGGTCGGGGTGCAAAAGCTATGACCGATAAAGGTTGGCTTCAAGATGTGGATGCTTTTTACACAGGTCACCTTGGGTTACGTGACCTAGAAGTAGGGACAGTAGCTGCGACCACAAAAGGCTTTCTTGCTTCATCTAAGCTCAATGTTCATTTCAACGGAGAATCTTCTCATGCTGGGATGAAACCAGAGGATGGTCGCAATGCTTTGCTTGCCGCAGCTACAACAGCAACACAGCTCTACTCGATCCCACGGCATAGTGAAGGAGTCAGCAGAGTAAACGTTGGGAAGCTCGATGCCGGTAGCGGCAGGAACATCATAGCAGACAGAAGTTATTTGGAACTTGAAACGCGAGGAGAAACGGGTGAGATTAATCAGTTTATGCTTGATGAAGCTATACGAATGATTCAAGCTTCTGCTCACATGCACAACGTTGAGGCCTCAATTGATTTTGTTGGTGAAACAGAAGGCATGGATTGTGATGAGGAGTTAATCGATTCAATCAGCTCACACTGTGAATCGAGTTCTTTCATAAAAGAGGTGCTCCCCACTGCTGATATTTCCGGATCAGAGGATGCAAGTTTTATGATGAATGAGGTACAAGCGAATGGTGGCCTAGCAACCTACATGCTATTTGGGACAAGTCTCCCCTACAATCACCATCACCCTTCATTCGATTTTGAAGAGGATGCGTTGGCCGTGGCGGTCGATACGTACATCCATCTTGTAAAAGGAGAAAACACACGATGACAAACATGCAGGAATGGCTTTCGGAACATTTAACAAAACTGAATCTAGTGGATGAGATGGATTATGATACTGGATTCACAAGACTCAGCTATACCCCGGAAGAAAAACAAGCCCATGAAACATTCCGGCATATTGCCCTCTCCCTCGGTTTAGAGGTGAATAGAGATGAAGCCGGAAACCAATGGGCGACTTGGAAAGTAGATGGCGCTGCACCTACTGTCGCAGTTGGTTCTCATGTGGATACGGTCCGCTCAGGTGGTGGTTACGACGGTGTTGCTGGAGTTTTAACTGGCCTCGCATCTATTAAACTCTTAAAGGATCGAGCTTTTGTGCCTTCTAAAAATATCACCGTTATCTGCTTTGCTTCTGAAGAGTCTGCACGATTTGGTGTATCAACCATTGGCAGTAAAGCACTGACTGGACTTTTGGAAGATGATTTAGCTGAAGTAAGAGATTCAGATGGCGTTACTGTTCGAGAAGCGCTTGAATCATACGGTCTTACTTGGGAGAATCTCCCGAATGCAGAATTACGACCAGATGATCTAGAAAGTTTCCTTGAGCTTCATATTGAACAAGGAACTCAAATCGAGGATCACGGAGCAGATATTGGAATTGTTCGAGGCGTTGCTTGTCCAATCCGCCTTCAGGTTAAATTCTCAGGCATGGCCAATCATACGGGTACAACACCGATGAATAAACGTGCTGATGCTTTTGTAGCGAGTGCTCCTCTTATCCCTTTTGTTGAGGAGGAGGCTAAAAAAATCAACAAGGATGCCCCACTCCCTCTCGTCGCAACTGTAAGTACGGTGCAGCTCAGTCCAAATGTAATGAATGTTATTCCTGGCGAAGTAACGCTTGGGATCGATATTCGCAGCGTTGAAGATCAATTGAAGATCGAGTTAGCGAAACGAATTAAAAGCTTCTGTGAAGAAATCGAGCGTGAACGTTCTGTAACGGTAACAGTAAAAACTCTGGTAGATAATGACTCTGTCTTTCTCGACCCAAATATACAAGAAACACTCACAAAAGTCGCAAAACAGCTTGATTATAAGCCGCTCACCATGGATAGTGGCGCTGGTCATGATGTGATGAACATGGCAACAAGATGGCCATCTGGACTTATTTTCATCCCGTGTCAAGAAGGAATCAGCCATCACCCTAAAGAATATGCCTCTATAGAAGATTTAGAAAAAGGCACCCGCATGATTGCGGAGTATTTACGAATAGAAACAGGTGATGAATATGAAAACAAAAATTGGCGTAATCGGACCGCATGACTCAATCCAGCGCATTATGTACGTAGCAGAGGAATTTGATGATATTACATTTCTTCCTTTTCCTTATCAAACATTATCCGATATAGATGAGATTTTAGCAAAACATCGACATGAAGTGGATCAATGGTTTTTCTCAGGTGTTTTAAATCACACCTACGCAATGGATAACGAACTGATCACGGAAGAAGAAGCAGGCTATCCCCCTCTTCACGGATCTAGTTTCTTCGGAATTTTACTAGAAGCACAGCTTAAGATGGACAAGGTTATTAAAAGTGTCAGCATCGATACCATTGCAAACGAAGAGTTTGATAAGATTTTGTCCTACTATCAACTCGATTCATTAGAGTATTACAACCATCCTTTCCGAAATGGTGTGAAGGCTGAAACGTTAATCGATTTTCACAAAAACCTCTATGAAGAAGGTAAAACAGAAGTTGTGATTACCTCGATTAAAAATGTGTATCACGGGTTGAAAGAACTCGGCGTCCCTGTATTTCGTGTAACGCCGTCCTATCTTTCCATTAAACTAGTGATTCAATTTTTAGAGGAACGCGCGCAATCCAATCACTACCGAAATTCCCAGGTTGCGATTATCGGTTGCCGTGTTGAGCTTAACTCAGATCACTTAGAAGAACTCTATTACTCTTTTAAATCCAAGTATCACGAACTTGATGTAAAACGTCACCTGCTCGTGATAGCTGAAAAAACAAATGGAACTGTCATGCATTTTGGCGATGGATTGTTCTTTGTTTTCACCACTCGAGGAGAGTTAAGTCAGGAATCAGAGCATGACCTCTATAACTTAATGGAAGAGATTAAGCTTGAAACGAACTTGCAAGCGAATGTGTCGATCGGTTTTGGCGAAACGGTTTCTCAGGCAGAGCAGAATGTAAGGCTTGGCTTCCGTCACATTGGTGAAGAGGAACATCCTACGATTTTAATAATGGATGAAAATCAAACGATCACACGTAAGCAACCTTCTCAGCAGGATATGGTCTATAAATCTGGTGAAACTGGCTCTGTATGGAAAGAGAAATTGAAAGATGCAGCCCTAAGTCCAGGGATCGTATCGAAAATGCTCTCGTACTCTAAACAATACGGACGGGAACAATTTTCTTCACAAGACCTCTCCCGTTGGCTCAAAAGTACAGAGAGAAATGGCCGCCGCATTTTATCCGAAATGGAACGCGTTGGGTTAGTAGAACAATGCGGAGAAGTTCAATCAGGAGAACGCGGTCGTCCACGTAAAGTATTTCAGTTTAAGCAAGAAGCATAGAAAGAGCGGTGGCGTCCAGCTAGCCACCGTGCACTGGACGTAAACCTTATATATATAAAAGAAAAGACGATTGGTTAGTTTATGGATATTTACGGAACATTAAAGGACTTTTTCCTTAAAAAACGAAAGGGTGAATAGGATGGAGCCAAGTATGAAATTGGAACCAGAAGTAAACGAAAAGTCGAACAAAGGTTTATCCAAGTTTTTAAATGGAATTGAGAGAGTGGGGAATAAGCTTCCAGACCCATTTATGTTGTTTGTGTATTTGGCATTATTCACGATTCTTTTGTCGTGGTTTGTATCAAGTCTTGGAGTAACCGTTGTTCAGCCAGGGACAGGTGAAGAAATTCCGATTAAAAGCTTAATGTCAGGTGAAGGATTACGCTACATGTTAACGTCGATGCTCGAGAACTTCACTGGATTTAAGCCGCTCGGACTTGTCTTGGCTATGATGCTTGGTATTGGTATCGCAGATAAAGTTGGATTGCTTGAAACAGCGATTAAGAGTACCATTTTAAAAGCTCCTAAAGCATTAACAACATACGCGATTATTTTCACAGGTATTTTAGGTAACTTAGCTTCAGACGCAGCATTCGTAATCATTCCTCCTCTTGCGGCGATGGTCTTTTACACAATAGGACGTCACCCATTAGCTGGTTTAGCAGCAGGTTTCGCCGGAGTTGGATCTGGTTTTACAGCGAACGTTATTATTGCAGGTACAGACGCATTACTTTCCGGGATTTCAACAGAAGTTATGCAAAGCATTCCGAATGCTGACATTGTTGTAACTCCAGTAGATAACTGGTACTTCATGGTTGTTTCTGTAGTTGTACTTTCTGTTACAGGTGCACTTGTTACAGATAAAATTGTTGAGCCGCGACTAGGAAACTATGAAGGTGATGCAAAAGGTGAACTTGAACAGACATCTTTTGTTGAGAAACGTGGTTTCCGCAATGCATTTCTAGCTGGTTTAGGTTATGTTGCTCTACTTGGCATTGCTCTAGCTTGGCCTGGGTCTCCCCTTCGTAACGATGAAGGTGGCATTATCCCTTCTCCATTCTTAGATGGAATTGTGCCAATTATTTTAATTTTCTTCATCGTTATCGGTGTGGCATATGGTGTAACGGTAAGCAAAATTAATTCACCTGCTGATGTATCGAAATACATGGGCGAAGCAATGAAGGACATGTCAGGCTTTATCGTCCTGATCTTCGCTGCAGCACAGTTTATCGCTTATTTTGATTGGACAAACATTGGGACTTGGATTGCTGTTAGTGGTGCGAACTTCCTTGGTGGTCTCGAACTCAATGGGATCATTATTATTTTAGGATTTGTGTTCCTAACTGCGCTGATGAACCTACTAGTCTTTAGTGGTTCCGCACAATGGGCATTAGAAGCTCCAATCTTCCTAAAGATGTTCTATTTCATGGATTTCCACCCTGCTTTCGTTCAGGCAGCATACCGTATTGCGGATTCATCAACGAACATCATCACACCAATGAACCCATATATCATTATCGTGCTAGCCTTTATGAAGGAATACGATAAAAAAGCTGGGCTGGGTACACTGATTTCATTAATGCTTCCTTATAGTATTGCGTTCTTGAGTGTATGGATCGTGCTATTGCTTGGGTTTGCATTGCTAGGGATTCCGGTAGGACCTGGTGTTGATATGTATTTGAATAAATAGATTTTGTGAGGAGAAAACCAAGGCTTGGCCTTGGTTTTCTCTTTTTTTGAGCGGGGGATTCTCCTTCTTGAGCGTGGGATTCTCCTTCCTGAGCGTAGGATTCTCTTTCCCGGGCGTGGGATTCTCCCTCCCGGGCGTGGGATTCTCCTTCCTGGGCGTGGGATTCTCCTTCCTTAGCTTGGGATTCTCCTTCCCAGGCGTGGGATTCTCCTTCTTGAGCGTGGGATTCTCCTTCCTGGGCATGGGATTCTCTTTCCCGGGCGTGGGATTCTCCTTTCTGGGCGTGGGATTCTCCTTCCTGGGCGTGGAATTCTCCCTCCCGGGCGTGGGATTCTCCTTCCTGGGCGTGGAATTCTCCCTCCCGGGCGTGGGATTCTCCCTCCCGGGCGTGGGATTCTCCCTCCCGGGCGTGGGATTATCCTTCCTGGGCGTGGGATTCTCCTTCCTGGGCGTGGAATTCTCTTTCCACAAAAAAACTACCCAGCAAGGATCCTCTCCTCACTGGGCAGTTCATAATATCATTATGACGTTTTCACGCCATCTTCTTCTTCAATTCGTTTCAAGCGCTCTTGTACTTCTTCTTCCGTTAGTCCGTGTTCTTCAACGTAACGGTTGCGCTCGCTTGTGCGGCATTCGTGTGTGCAGCCGCGCATATATTTATGCTCGTTTTCTTCAGAGCAGATGATTTGTTTGTTACAGCTTGGTTCAGCACAGTTTACGTAGCGTTCGCATGGTTCGCCGTCAAAGTAATCCTTTCCGACAACCACGTGCTCCACCTGGTTTACGGGTACGGAAATGCGCTCGTCAAATACGTACATTTGACCGTCCCACAGTTGGCCTTGAACTTCTTCGTCTTTACCGTACGTTGCGATTCCACCATGTAGCTGACCTACATTTTCGAAGCCTTCTTTTTTCAACCAGCCAGAGAATTTCTCGCAACGGATACCGCCTGTGCAGTACGTTAGGATTTGTTTTCCTTCTAATTGATCTTTATTTTCACGGACCCAATCTGGCAGATCACGGAACGTGCGAACGTCTGGGCGAATAGCACCGCGGAAATGGCCTAGATCATATTCATAATCGTTACGGGCATCTAAAATAATTGTATTTTCATCTTGCATACGTTTATAGAATTCTTTTGGTTCTAGATACTCGCCTGTTAGATCATGTGGGTTAATGTCATCTTCTAAGCGAAGCGTAACAAGCTCCGGACGTGGACGGCAGTGCATTTTCTTAAATGCATGACCATCCGCTTCATCGATCTTAAACGGCATATCTTCAAACTTCGGATCGTTATGCATTGCATCCATATATTTCTGCGTTTGCTCAACCGTACCGGAAACCGTTCCGTTGATTCCTTCATTCGCTACCAAAATACGGCCTTTTAATCCAAGTTCATTACAGAAAGCCAAATGTTCTTGAGCGAACGTTTCTGGATCCTCAATCGTTACATATTGGTAATACAATAATACTCGATACTCTTTTTGTGACATGTTGTATTCCACCTATCTTTTTATATTTGCAGGATACAAAAATTAGGCTGATGAGTAATTCATCGATATAACCTTATTCATCTATATACTACAACACTATATTTTAATTGGGATGATGAATGGCGTCAAGTTGATCTGGCCTTATTGATTAAAATTCGAAATTCTGTCAAATTATTCATTCAAAACTACCTAATCATTGCCCGCTTCTTTCGATTTTCTTTTCGATCTGGGGCTGTTTCAAATAAACGTTTTTCTTCATTTGTTTCAGGTACAACACTCGGCACAGGTTTTGGCTTTCCATTCTCATCAACTGCCACCATAGTCAAAAAAGATTCAGTTGTAAGTGTTTGCTCATTTTCCAACAAGTTATGAGCTGTCACTCTAACATATACCTCCATCGAACTTTTTCCGGTATAGGTAACAAATGCTTCTGACGTGAGGGAATCCCCTACTTTTGCAGAAGATAAAAAATCTACTGAATCAATAGATGCGGTTACGACGGCACTGTTCGAATGCTTCATTGCTGTCAGTGCCGCAATCTCATCGATATAGGCTAAAATTTTGCCGCCAAAAATAGAGTCTAAATGATTGGTATCAGGCGGTAATACCAACCTTGTTTGAACAGTTTTGGAATGTGCACACGTTCTGGTTTCCATTCATTATCCTCCTTATCCTAGTCCACTAAAAAAAGCACCTCCTCCAAAGAGAAGATGCTTAGGTTACATTCATCACGAAATACACTCATGGTTCATGAGTACACGATTAACGTAACACCCTCCTATCTCCCGTAGGAAATGATGTTCTTCCTCATGGCAGGTCTCCTGGCTTTGAGTCATAGATCCGTCTTCCCTTCCCGTTTCATTTAAACAGTGGTAATCAAGACAGATCTCGTCATTACAGTGGCGGGACCGCGCTGGATTCGCACCAGCTTCCCTTTTCAACTTTATTCAAAAGTCACCATCAGGCAGTGTTATATTCACTTTTTTCTAGTATATCATTTTCCTTAAAAAAGAACAGCAACCCGAAAGCTGCTGTTCTCCATATTATTCCTCTATAAAACTACGATCTACTAACCCACTCAAATCAGGCTGTTCCTTCAAGAACTTTAGCTCATGTGATGCATTTGCAAAAGCTTGAAGAGTTGATTCTTTTACCTGATAAGTGAAGTCGATGCGATTCCAAGCATTATCAATTACCGATTTAGAAAGTTCTTGATTCGTAATGTCTTTGATCTTTTTAATAGCGATTTGTTTTGCTTCTTCTGGGTTGTTTTGGATAAATTCTGTCGCTTCCTTGTGAGCGTCTACAATGTTTTGTACAAGGTCTTTATTGTTTTTCACTAAGTCTGATGATGTTACGAACACAGCTGCTGGTAGAGTTTCACCAAATGCCACGTTTTTCGTGTCGATCAATACTTTACCGTAACCATCCTCTTCAATTTTAGAAGCCCATGGTTCTGGTACTGTAGCTATATCAACCTGACCTTGTGCGAACTGTTGGGCATAAGTTGCTGGCTTACCCGTAACGTGCTTTAAGCTTCCGTCTAGACGATCTGACTTCATACCGAATTCACGCATCATAAGCGTTTCAAACTGAACATCGTGTGTGCACCCAACTCGTGGGGAAATAAAGGTTTTGCCTTTAATATCTTCAACGGAATCAATTCCTGCACCTTTTCGTGCCATGATTACCGTTCCACCCGTTGAACCTGCTGCAACGACGTTTATTTTGGCTCCACTAGTAAAGTGGTTCATTGCTGGCCCTGGTCCAACAAGGCCACCTTGAATCTCTCCTGTTTCAATAGCCGTCATAAAAGCTGATCCATCCGGAAAGTACTTGTAGTTCACTTTTGTTCCATCTGGGAGGGTTTCTTCATACATCTTCTTCTCTTCAGCGACCATTCCAGCTACGTGGTTAATGTTCGGAAAATAACCAATTGTGATTTCGTCCGTTGATTTCGATTGACCTGTGTTTCCGCATGCAACTAATGCTAGACTTAGCAAAAGCATTCCCGCTGTCATAAGTATTTTTTTCATCAAATTCACCTCATTAATTTTTTAATAGTCCCCATCGTTTCATGACGGATCGTTCTATTTTTGAAAAGACTAGCTGATCAATAACGGCTCCAATAAAACCAATGATGATGATAATTGCGACTACCGTTTCCATCACAGCAAAGTCCATGGCATATCTAATTGAGTATCCCAGACCTGGACCATTAGTAAGCAACTCTCCTGCCATTAATGCGCGCCATCCAAAGGCCCAAGCAAGGCGAAGTCCAGTAACAAAATGGGGAAGACTAGCTGGAATTTCAATTTTAAAAAATAACTTCAGCCCTTTTACCCCCATGGTTCTTGCAGCTTGAATCATTTGACTAGGTACACTTATAAGGGCCGTGCGTACATTAAGAGCCATCACAAATGTACCGCCCATTACGATAACGAAATACACCGCTGTTTCATTAAAGCCAAACAACAAAATAGCTAACGGAACCCAAACAATACTAGGAATAGACTGAAGCGATACTAAATACATTCCTACCGTTTCATCAGCATTACGAGATTTTGCCAACAAAACTCCAATTAATGTACCGATCGCTATAGCTATCGGTAGACCAATGAGGATATGTTTAAAACTATTCAAAATGGCTTTTGTTAAAGTGCCATCTTGAAACCCTCCGACCATCGCATGATAAACCTCTACAGGTGAAGGGAATGCTATTTCTGGATATAGACCTAAAGAAAATACTATTTGCCAAATCCCTACCACAGCGGCAAGGAATACAATCCGTTTAAGCGCGATTTTCATACTGCAACTCTTCCTTCAACACTTTATTGATTTCACCTTCGAGAAGATTCATGACTTCTCGTTCTTTTGCAATGACCTTCTCATCATCTCGTTGGCGTGGTCTGGATATATCAATTGGGATATCTGCAATAATACGACCAGGCCGCGTGCCCATAACAACAACACGATCTGAGAGTTTAATAGCTTCCGAGATACTGTGGGTGACAAATAATATAGTTTTCTTGGTTTCCTTCCAAATTTTCATCAATTCATCATGTAAAATGTGTCGAGTTTGCTCATCTAAAGCACCAAAGGGTTCATCCATCAAAAGAACTTTGGGATCCATAGCTAGTGCTCTCGCAATAGCCACGCGTTGTTGCATACCTCCGGATAATTCATGAGGATAGGCTTGCTTAAAGCGACTTAAGTGCACCATCTGAAGATACTTTGTAGCTTGCTCCTCTTGTTCCTGTTTGGATAAGTGTTTTAATGGAAACTTTACGTTCTCGATTACACTCAACCAAGGAAAAAGAGCAGGCTGTTGGAACACCATACCACGATCAGGTCCAGGTGTTTTCACATCTACATGTTCAAGTTTGATAGAACCTTCTGATATAGACTCAAGGCCGGCTACCATCGATAAAAGTGTAGATTTCCCACACCCAGATGGACCGAGAATTGAGACAAATTCATTTTCTTGTATGGAAAGATCTACTTCAGAAAAGACCTCCCATGTTCCGCTTTCTTCATGCGGAAAAGTCTTAGCTAGTTGATCTATGTGTAAATACATATCGCTTCAGTCCTTTTATGATAATTCCTATTTGTTTTATCGGGATTATATGCACTATATTATACAGACGACATAATAAATGTGTCAATATTTCTTATTTTTTCTTTTTTGAAAAAATCTTTCCATGCAAATGGAATAGTTTTAACCTTTCACAAAAAGAAAGGAGCACAAACATCTATCGTTTGTACTCCTTTATAAAAACAATTATTTTCCCCTTTAAAACTAGTTCTTCGGAATTTTAATTTCTTGCCCGATTGAGATAAAGTGTGGGTTGGCTAGCTTGTTATAGTTCGCTAGATCTTTCCAGTTCACATCATATTTTGCAGCAATTTTACCGATTGTATCGCCTTGTTTAACAAGGTACACTTCATAGCCAGCATTGCCATCTGGAACTGGGATCGAAAGCGTTTGACCAGACATTAACTTACGTACGTCTTCGATATTGTTATACTCGGCAAGCTTCTTCCAGCTTACTCCGAATTTAGCACCGATTTTGCCAAGTGTGTCACCTGATTTAACCGTGTATTTATGATCGTTTGCTTTTGAATCTGTTGTTTCATCAGAAGTAGTTTCATCAGATTTATCAGACTGATCTTTTCCGTTATTCTCATCCGCTTTTGCCGTTACTTCAGAAATACGGCCTTCCGCTTCATAGATAATCGGCTCATCAAAGGATTGGATGTACTCGATCGTTGCATCCAAGTCGTTTGGACCTACTACCATGTTTTCACCAAGTTCAGCTAAACGATAATCTTCAGCACCATACATATAGTTGTTTACAACAACCGTGTATGTTTCATTTGGCTTTACAGCTGATCCATCAGGTAGCTTCATGCTCACAACTTCATTTGTTTTACCATTCCAAGTGTAAGAGAAACCAGATACACTTACGTCTGGACCATATTTTTCACTAATCTGTGCGTTTAGCACTTTGCGAAGGTCTTTACCTGTAAGCTCAACTTTATTTAGTGTGTTACCGAATGGTTGAACGGCGAAAACCTCTCCGAACGTGATCTCACCTTGGTCAATCACATCACGAATTCCGCCACCATTCATTAGCGCAAAATCAGCATCCATTGCCTCAACCATGCCATCAGCAATAAGGTTACCTAGTGCATTGTCTCCCACTTCACCGCGAGCAGCATAGCCGCCATCCAGCTTAACAGCTGCATTACCGACAACTTCTTCTTTTGCTTCTTTTACTTTTTCTTGATATTTGTTCAAAATCTCAGAAACCTCTTGATCTGGCTCTACATCTCCACGAATATTATTTACAATTTCTGCTGACTTTTTCACGATATCTCCTGTTTCTGGATCAATCTCTAAATCTACGTCAGCAAAAGCACGACTATAATCTAGTGCTTGTACAATTAATTTGTTGTCTACAAGACCATTGTTATACACGTGATTGTGTCCAGCAAAAATCACATCTACCGCATCATCAGTGTTTTTCGCGATTTCAGCAGCGTCACCTGTAATGGTCTCTCCCTCTTGAAATGCTGGGTTGTGAGCTAAAACAACGATTGCTTCTACGCCTTGTGCTTGTAATTCAGGAACATACTTGTTAATGGCTTCTGCTTCATCAGTGAATTCAACATTTTCGTTTCCTGTTTTAATAATCATTTCCGGTGTTTCAGTTGTAACAACACCAATAAAACCAATTTTTTGTCCGCCAATTTCTTCAATGGTATAAGGATCAATCACTAGATCTTTCGTGTCCTTATACTGAACATTTGCTGCAACAACTGGGAAGTTCATGCCATCATAGCCTTCAGTGCCATCCGGATGCTCGCCACCATTAATCATGCGAAGCATCTCCTCAACACCTTCGTCGAATTCATGGTTCCCTAATGTACCTACATCAAAGCCCATTGCCTCCATGATTTCTATAGTTGGCTCATCTTGAAAATATGCACTTACTAAAGGACTGCCTCCAATCATGTCCCCAGAATGAAGAAGAAGCGTATTTTCATTTTCTGCTTCTCGTTGCTCAAGATAGGTTGCAAGATAAGGCATGCCTCCAACAGAATCCTCTACTCCGTCTCCATTTACGTCCTTTTCTGAAGATTCATAGTCAATTTTTCCATGAAGGTCATTCATGAATAAAAGCTGAACCTCCACATTCCCTTCATCAGCTGCTTGAGCTGTGAATGGAGCTAGCCCCATAACCGCTGTCATGGCACCGGCTAGCAACTTGGTATATACCTTTCCCATAAGTCTCTCCCCTTTCTATTGATTACAACACTATTATCCTATCATTTTTTTACAGAAAAAATAGGATAATTATCATATTTTACTAATTTTTAGCATTTTTCTTACAATATTAACAAAACCATTACTTATATTTAAAAATAAGTCTCTCAATCCCCTTGTGTAGGGATATTGACAAAAATCCATGTTAAGGGTATATTAAGAATTGTCTTCAAATACAATACATACGATTCCGTAGCTCAGTTGGGAGAGCGCATGCTTGACAGGCATGAGGTCGTTGGTTCGAGCCCAATCGGAATCATTTTCCCAAAACCGTGTTGGAACTTTTCCAATGCGGTTTTTTACATTAAAAAAAGCGAAGCCCCAAGGGACTTCGCTTCTCTTTTATTGTGCCGGCACCATACCGCCTGCCGCTTCATATCGCGCATAGAATTCTTGTAAAAACTGATTCGTTACGTCATCGTTATGAATAAATAACATATTCTCATCATTAATCTCGTTTCCGTTCGTGCTCCAATTCGTAGATCCTACGATTGCTGTTGGATCACTGCTTGCGTACCCAGCATCAATGAGCATCGTTTTGGCATGCATTTTACGGTCCTCATTATCTTCATAAACAGGTGCTACGTTATTCCACCGGATGTTTGGGTTATTGGTAGATTCCTGTGATGCAGTACGTCCTGTCATTTCGATTGAAGCTGACCACCACTGATTCCAGAAGCTCTCATCATATACACCTTTCACTTCAAAACCTGTACGAGAACCTTCTAGATCATTGTAGGAACCTTCCCATTTATACTTCAATTCATTTACTAGGGTCTGATCACTCCATGCAAAAATCGTGAAGTAGCTGCTGTAATCCGCTTCATTTTTAACATAAGAAGCCATTTGGCCAACTGCGTCATCTCCAGCTGAGAAATACACATCCACTGGAGTTCCACCCACATCTACTGTATGAATGGTATTATCGGTCTTTCTACCGTGATAGTTTGAAACAGCTGGGTCAGGTGTTAATCCTGCACTTCCCCACATTTCATCAAATTCAGTTTTGAATACATCTGATAGATCCGTAGAGTTAAGCTCAACTACGTGCTGCGTGTTTCCACCTAGTACATCATTTTGCATATTGGTTTCAGACCCATAAAGCCCTGTAACCGTGAAGTTCCAACTACCTGTGAAAACCCACTTTCCATCTACGACTGCAAATTTATTATGCATTTGGTTGTCAGGAGAGTAGTAGCTTCCATCATCCTTCTGTTCAGCATCCGCTAAACGATATCCGGACTGCGTATCATTACCTACTCCAACTGTTACCTGCTCCATGCCTGTTACAGATGAAGGTAAACCATATTGTTCGCGTAACGTTTGATCTTCTACGGCAAACATAATGGAGTCAGAGAAAACATGAACATCGTCACTTGTACCAATCGTGCCATCTTCTCCTCTAAGTAACTGTTCTACGTAAAGACGCATTTTTCGATAACGTTCCGTGTAGTGTGGGTCACTTCCATCTTTCGCATCGGCTATTATACGAACATCTACACCCTCTGCTGCTTTTGTAACGAGTGCATCGATGATATTTGGAAGGTTGATTTCGTATGTTGCCATGTCGATTGATTCTGTTGCATTGTTAATACGCTTGATCAGTCTATCCTCTAAATTCACATTATAGTTCGCTTCATTTCCTGAAGTCGCATATTGATCATAAGCACATTTGTTAAAATATACATTTATACTGCCAGCTGTGTTGGATACGTTATTCAGTTGCTCTTCTGTAGTCGTGCAACCTTTTTCTGCCGCATTTGGCGTACCGTATCCTTCTGCGTATGTAGCAGTTGAGGTGAACCAATTACTAGCATTCGTTCCACTAGCTGTTGTGTCTTGGCGTGCCATTGTTGCTTTTGTATCATTATCACCAGCATACCAAGCATCCACGCTATCAATCACTTTTTGGCTATCATCGCGTAATTCTAGTGTTTCTCCGGAGTTACTTAGGGAGCCTGAATAAATAAGATTTGCAGAAACTTCGGATACCGTTGTGTCATCGGTTCGTTCAAGAAGATAATACCCACCTGCTGGAATTGTTCCAGAAAGTTGAATATCAGGTGAACCGTCTGCTGCACTTAACGTCCATCCATCAAGAGAAATCGTTGAACCTGTGTTGTTATAAAGCTCTAACCACTCATCATTGTAGCTTGAAGTTGTCCCCATCCACGCTATCTCACTTACAACAACATCATTCGTCGTTGCTGCATGAGAATTTTGTGGTGTTGGAAACATCGTCGTTAAAAGACTAAAAACCACCATAAGTACAAGCCATTTTCTGTTTTTCATACTGAATTCCCCACTCCTTTTTGGATTTTTACCTCACATTTCCTAAGGTATCACAGGAATGGATTGAATTTTCATAATTTACGAATCATTAATGTAAAAGGGTACTTAAGGCTCTCATTTTGGTAACTTAAGGTTTTTTTGTAGGTTTATAGAGATAAAAAATATATCAATCTATATATATGAAAATGGAAAGATGAAAAATTTTCACATTCATCCATGTTTCTATCTTTTATCAATTTCCAAAACATTTTTTAGATAATTGTGACTTTTCGTTCATTTACGACTTTTCAATGCACTTGTATACTTTTATTCGAAACGTTTCACTAAATTCTTTTTGAAAGGAAGTGCATTATTTGAAAAAATTTCTATTTTCCCTTTTAACTTTGGTGTTAGTTTTTACAGCTACTCTTCCCACTAGCACTTTTGCAAGCTCGAAACACATTGGAAAAGAGATTACTTTATCGAAACAATTGAAAGCGATTTCAGGTAAGACCTATCGTTACTTTGAAGATTTCACTAACGATAATACTGGACTTACTTATGATGCCGTTCGAATGAATAACGATGATCTAAATGAAAAGAAATATACTTCTCCTACCAATATAGGGATGTATATGATGAGTACCATTTCTGCCGACGAAATGGGGATCATTTCCCGTAAAGAAGCTGTTGCAAAAATTGAAAAAACCTTAGACTCCTTAGAAGATATGAAAACGTGGAATGGTTTGTTTTACAACTGGTATTACACAAAAGATGGTTCATTAATGACTGATTGGGGACAATTCATATCAACAGTTGATAATGGATGGCTTTCTGCAGGGTTAATCGTTGTAGGACAAGCTTATCCTGAGCTAAATGATCAAACGAGTTCAATTGTAGACAGTATGGATTATTCCACTCTTTATACACCAGAAGTTGGTCAAATGAGAGGTGGATATGATGTAGAAGCTGGTAGCTATACAGCCCACCATTATGGAGCTTTTTATACAGAACCTCGTGTGGCAAGCTATATCTCAATAGGGAAAGAAGATGTTCCAAAAGAGCATTGGTGGAAAATGTACCGTACTATGCCTGAGACTTGGGATTGGCAAGCTCAAACTCCTGAAGGCTACACAGAAACCTACGATGGGGTAGAATTATTCGAAGGACATTATAGCTATAAAGGGAAAAAATATGTCCCTAGTTGGGGTGGAAGTATGTTTGAAGCTTTAATGCCCCAACTCGTTCTAAAAGAAAAAGAACTTGGTAAAGATGCGCTTGGATTAAATAATCAACGTCATGTTGATATACAAATTCAATATGCTGAGGAGCAAGGGTTTGAAGCCTGGGGAATGTCACCGGCTGCTACACCTGAGGGGTATTCTGAATTTGCAGCCACTCCATTAGGAATGGACGGTTACAAATCGGATGGCACTGTTACTCCACACGCTACATTTTTAGCTCTAGAATACGCACCGATGGAAGCTTTAAAAAATATCAATACATTGAAACGTTTCGACACTTATGATAAATACGGTTTCCTTGATTCTGTTAATGTAGAAACAGGAGAAGTAACCCAGGCATATCTTGCTTTAGATCAAGGTATGATAATGGTATCAATCGCTAACTATTTAAAAGATGGCGTCATCAGAGATTACTTCCATGAAGATAAAATTGGTGAAACACCAGAGGAGTTACTGATCAAAGAAGAATTCTCTATAAAATAAAACTTTGCTCGTTAATTATTTAATAAAATTTATTAAGTAATCGAATGGAATATTTCGTTTTAGACTTTATGTAAATAAAAAAGCTCACGCAACCGTGAGCTTTTTTATTATATTTTTTTGAATATAATTATCTCTCTTCTAAAGCCTTCCATTCTGAAAAGCTATGATACGTAATTCCATTGAATCCAGTCGCTTTTTGATAGAAGCTTCTTACTTTGGAAAGCTCTTGTTCCATTTCTAGATACGTCTTGTCATCGAAACTCACATAATCTAAATAGTGAGGCTTTACCTCTACACCGATTTCGACTTTTGGAGAGTTCGCATAAAGGACCTCATTTTCAGATAGAGAAGTGATACTATTCGATCCAAGTGCAGTGTTACGATAAGCCATGACTGTCACGTAATCGTTGCGATCAATCATTTCTTTATAGAATCCAGGGTAATAGGGTTCTACACTTTTTCCGTCTGTCCAGAAAGGTAAGTCTGATCCAACGATGAACCCGTTTTGCTTAGCATAATTGATATATTCTTGCGATGTGTTCGACCACTGCTGTATCGTGCCTGCCCGGTCTGTATCCCACTCGTCTAGCACGTGCGGTTCGACATCGAAATGAATCCCGATAAATTTCGCGTTTTCATCTGAAACACTAGCATTGTATTCCATCACTAAATCCATGCGATGTGTTCCGATTGAAATATTCTTTTCAAGCGCCCACTTAGGTGCTCCCATTAGTGCATGAACTTTGATACCTTGTTCGGTTAATTTTGAAATAAAGTATGGGTAGCTTTCTTCAACTAACGGGTTATAATGCAGATACACATTATCCACATGATGTTTTGTTAAGAAATCAATCGTTTCATCAGGTGTATCTCTAACCGCACTACTCTCCCATAACCATACGTTCTTTTGTGTATTATATTCATTAAGTGCATTTCTTATCGCTTCACTATAACTCGTAAATTTAGCCGTTTTCACAGATTTTGAAATTGAGGATAGGGACGTAAGGTCTCCTCCATCAAAAAATTGTGCTGCTTGATCATCTGTGTACACAATGGACACACCAGACTGACTAGTTGTTTCTGAACTAATCGTTGCTTGAAAGCCATTCATCTCTAGGTGTTTCTGAATCATGCTTTTAAGCGTAGGGTTATTTCCTTTAATCGTAGTACTTACCGTTGTCCCTTCTTCACCTAAAACAGATACATTTGTCGTAATATCTCTGCTTACTTCAGAAGATGACTGAATCGTTGTAGCCGTCTCGGTTACATCCGTTACTCGATAATGATTATAGGCGTCTCCTGCAGCTGATTCTGCAATGAAAGAAGAAACAGGTAGGTAGTCTCCGCTTTCTTTGCCATCAATAAAAACGTTCGATTGGTTATCCACATATGTAAACTCCCAACAACTTTCGCAAACCACTTCATCCTGAGATGTTATGGCACTCTCTCCAAATGCAACTTCGTTTACCATTGCTCCCAATAATCCGAATCCTAACAACAACATAAATAAAGACCGCAATGTCACTTTAATTTTCAAATTGTACGTTCCCTTCTACTGAGGTATTTGTGATCACACTCTATTTATCGATAAGGAACGAAGGGATATAAATACATTTTCATAATAATAACCATAAATACCTATGAACCCATATAACATCATGGTTACTTTCGTCACATTAATACCCCTAATATTACAAAAAAGTAGTTCAATTCGGGGTACTAAATCATCGTACTCCCAAACTGAACTACTCTACCTAAGCAGACTGTTTCTCATCCACATTTACTTCATTTACTTTTTTTCCCATTAATTTATCCACAATAATAGAAATCGCGCCGTCACCTGTTACGTTCGTTGCTGTTCCGAAGCTATCTTGTGCCAGATAGAGAGCAATCATCAAGGAAAGCATAGCTTCGTTAAATCCAAGCATAGATTGAAGGAGTCCAAGAGCTGCCATAACTGCGCCTCCCGGTACGCCCGGTGCAGCAATCATTGTCAGGCCGAGCGCTAAGATAAATGGAAAGATATTAGCAAAAGAAAGATCCATTCCGTTAAGCGTCATAACCGCCATCGCTGCACTTACGATTGTAATTGTACTACCAGATAGATGAATGTTTGCACAAAGCGGCACAACAAATTCTGCTATTTTATCTCCAACTTTATTTTTCTTGGTTTGCTTCAGCGTTACTGGAATTGTCGACGCTGATGATTGCGTTCCAAGTGCTGTGAAGTATGCAGGAACCATATTGCGTAAAGAGCCTAAAATGTTCTTCCCAGAAAGAGCAGAAGCTGTCGTGTATTGAAGCAACAACATGACAAGATGTAAAACAATAATCATAGCAAAAACTTTAATAAATGTAGACATGATTGTTGCAACCTGACCACCGTGTGTCATGTTCGCAAAAATTCCGAAAATGTGTACAGGTAAAAGTGGAATGATGACCACTTGAATGACTCTTTCAATAATACCACGGAAGTCTTCAAATGCTTTTTGGAGTGTGTTTCCTTGAATAGAAGCAAGTCCAAGTCCCAATATGAACGCTAGAATTAATGCTGTCATAACGCTCATGACAGGTGGCATGTCTACCTTGAAAAAACCTTCAAGCAAGAACTCTTCTGGATTTTCAAAGCTTTCACCGCTCCCACTTGCTCCTAGCATTTTAGGTAGGATCATGCTTCCAGCAAAAAATGCTAATAAACCTGCCATAATCGTAGATCCATATGCGACGGAGGCTGTTAGACTTACAAGTTTGCCAGCCCCTTTTCCTAGTTCACCGATTCCTGGTGCAATGAAACCAAGGATAATCAGTGGAATCACAAAGTTTAAAAAGTTACCGAATAATCCATTGAATGTAGCGAATAACTCTATCCACCATTGAGGAAGAAACAGTCCACTCACAATGCCTAGTCCGATGCCTATTAATAAACGAGGTAATAATCCTATCTTCATGTTTTGTCCTCCTCATATGAACAACTGTTCTTTATTGATGGATATAGTATAGCCCCTGAAAAAGGATTTGTGAAGGTCATGAGCGTTATTCGGAATTTTCTATCTTAATAGCGTTTTCAATACTAGGAAGAATGCGGTGGGGTTCACATTAATATCCTTTGCATCCAAGAGGAGATTGGTAAATTGAAGTTCTAGATACACCTTCTTATTTGATGAACTTCACTACTAATCTGCTTTCTTTCCTCACTTATATACTGTACTTCAACACTAATCCACTCTCTTTCCTCACTTATCTACTGTACTTCAACACTAATCTGCTCTCCTCCCTCACTTATATACTGTACTTCAACACTAACCCGCTTTCCTTCCTCACTTATTCACCCAGCTTCAACACTAATCCGCTCTCCTTCCTCACTTATTCACCCAGTTTCATCACAAGTACACTATCCGCTCCATACCCCATAAAAAAAAGAAGCCCCCTAAAAAGGAGACTCCTACCTGATCAACATTATGAAGCTTTCGTAACCGGCTTACCAATCATATCACGCTTGAACAAGAACTGAGCTCCGATAAGAGCACCGAACGTTATAAGTCCAGCTGTGTCAGATTGCCAGCCAGGATAGATCAATGCGAGTCCGCCAGCTACAGCTAGGATACGCTCGATCCAATACGTTTTGCGATACCAGTAACCGATCATGCCGGCTCCAATGGCAATCATACCTGTTACCGCCGTGAATAAAATCCAGATAAGCTCCAAGAATGTCGTATCAATCATGAGCAACTGAGGCTGCAATACGAACATGTACGGGATGATAAACGCTGCAATGGCAAGTTTTGCGGCGTTGACTCCGGTTCGTATTGGTTCTCCACCTGATACACCTGATGCAGCAAAGGCAGCCAGGGCAACTGGTGGTGTAATATCGGCAATAATACCGAAATAGAACACGAATAAGTGCGCAGGTAGATCTTGAACACCTAGCAGAATAATCGCTGGTGCTGCGATCGTTGATGTGATAACGTAGTTCGCTGTTGTCGGCGATCCCATTCCAAGGATAATCGCTGCAATCATTGTAAAGAACAACGTTAATAGAATCTGTTCATTTGCTAATGCCACAAGACTGTTAGCGAGCTTCAGACCCAATCCTGTTTTCGTCACAACGCCCACGATAATACCTGCAGCAGCTGTTGCTGCTACTACGCCTAGCGCAGTGCGAGCACCATCAACAAGAGCATCAATTGTATCAGCAAAGTTACCATCGAATAAGTAACTAACTAGAATCGTTAAGATCGCTGCACCAACAAATGCTGTTTGAAGCAGCTTGTTTGGTAATGCTCCATCAAGCATCAATTGCAAGACTGGGTAACCAATGGCCCCTACTACAAATGTTGCGATGTAAAGCTTACGGAAACGCTCAGGACGTAATAAACCAACTAAAATAGTCGTTAGAATTCCTAAGAATGCCGCCATGATAACACTTAAACCTGAAGCCAAGAAGACAACGATCGCCACAAGAGGTAATAATAAGTAAAGTCTTTTGAATACCTCTTTTTTATCGGGCATTTCTTCTTCACTTAAGCCTTCCAAGCCATTACGCTTCGCTTCAAAGTGCGTCATGATATAAATACCAGTAAAGTATAGAATCGCTGGGATCGCTGCAGCTTTTGCAATCGTCCAATAATCGATTCCGATAAATTCAATCATAAGAAATGCAGCTGCACCCATAATTGGCGGCATGAGCTGTCCACCTGTAGAGGCTGCTGCTTCAACGCCACCAGCAAATTCTTTACGATAGCCGAGTTTTTTCATCATCGGAATTGTAAAAGAACCTGATGTTACAACGTTTGCTACGGAACTACCACTAATAGTTCCCTGTAAAGCACTTGAGAAAATCGCCACTTTCGCAGGTCCACCAGTACGTTTACCTGCTATGGTTACAGCAAGGTCATTAAAGTACTGTCCTACTCCTGTTTGAACCAGGAATGATCCAAATAATAGGAAGAGGAAAATAAACGTAGCTGACACGGCTAGTGGCGTACCTAGAATACCTTCTGTTGTGAAATACATGGATTGAACAAGGTTATCCAAGTCCACTCCTCTATGTTTCAGAAACCCCGGCATTTGACGGCCCCAATAAGCATACGCTAAAAATAATCCGGCAATAACAGTAATTGGGAGTCCTACCGCTCTTCTTGTTGCTTCTAAAACTAGAATCACAGCAAGAATACCGACATAAAAGTCCGTTTGGTTAATCGAGCTTGCTCTAACAACAAGTTCGTCATATTGTAAAGGCCAATATAGCCCTACTCCTACACCTAGTATGGATAATAGGTAGTCAATCCAACTTAATTTCCCTTTTTCTCGCAGCTTTTTTGTAGCCGGAAAAAGTAAAAAGATAAGAGCTAAAGCAAAACCAAGGTGAATAGGTCTATGAATTTGAGCTGGCAGTCGATGCACAACTGTAAAATAAAGTTGATAAACTGAAAAGGCTAGTAAACCAAAAAAGACAATTTTGGCTACGATACCTGAGAGTTGTCTGACACCTGATTCAGGGTCATACTTCTGCATTAGTGCTTGTTGTTCTTCTTGGGATAAGTTCTTCTCTTGTTCACTCAAGCATATTCACTCCTTCCAAGAGCTGCCACCTACTCAAATGCTTTGCTTTGATTTGAATATTGGTTCCTGCTCCGACGAATTTCTTTAATAAAAATTTCTGATTTTGATAGATGATTTTGTGCTTTGCTCTCACCTGTCCGACTGAGAGGTTTATGTAAGGAAAAGCCTTTGCATCTTTGCTTTTTTCTATAATATATTTACCATCCTCAGTTCGGAATGTGTCACCACCATGGGCATCTGAGGGCATTCCAATTGCTGTATCTTCGTATATAAGCTTCTCTGGTTTCATCATTCCCTCTTTCACCCGATACAACTCCCGAACTTCAGATAAATGCACAGAATGCGTGTACCGCAGTTCAATTACATCATGTTCATTAACAGGGATATAGGACAAAAGCTCGTTTGTCCGTTGATTTTGAAAGGTTAATACATAGTGGTTTGGATAAAAGATGAGCGCGGTTAAACCCGCTATTAAGGTGAGGGAAATGATTACGATTGTAACGATTGATTTTCGCTTTAATGTGTTCATCCTATTCCCTTCTTTGAACATAATTAAATAGGAAAAGATAGACCAATAAAGGCATTGGCCTATCTCAAATTAAGCCACTTAACGTTGTTCAATTAGTCTTTGCTGATACCCTTTTCGTCGAAGTATTTCTTCGCACCTGGGTGCAATTCAATACCTACACCGTTAAGAGCAGATTCAGCAGAAATAAACTCACCTTTAGAGTGTGTAACTTTATCTGTGTTGTTGAAGATTGCTTTCGTTACGTTATACACAACCTCTTCACTAAGGTCTTTCTTTACAACAAGCATCGCTTGAACAGCTACTGTTGTTACGTCTTCTTTAAGACCATACGTACCTTCTTTAACCGTATCCTTAGCATAGTAAGGGTACTCTTCTTTTAGCTCATTGATCTTCTCTTCTTTAATTGGAACGATCGAAATATCTTGTGTTGCAGCAAGTCCTTCAACAGCGCCAGTTGGAGTACCAGATGTGATGAACGCTGCATCGATAGATCCGTCTTTAATACCGTCTGTAGACTCACCAAAGCTTAGGTTACGTACCGTCATATCCTCTTCACTCAAACCATGAGCTTTAAGAATATTTTTAGCATTTGCTCTTGTACCAGAACCGATATTACCTAGTGAAACCGTTTTACCTTTTAAATCTTCTACAGATTTAACTCCAGATCCTTTAGTCGTTACAATTTGAATCGTTTCAGGGTAAAGAGATCCAATTGCTTGTACATTATCGATCTTGTTACCTTCGAACATTAGCTTACCTTCAGCTGCATAAGCTGCGATGTCCGTTTGAACAAACGCCATTTCACCACTACCATCAGCAAGCTTTTTCATGTTCTCTACAGATGCGCCTGAAGAGTTTGCTGTTGCATCAACACCATCAACGTTATTATTGATGATTGTTTGGAAAGTACCGCCAAGTGGATAATATGTACCCTGAGATCCACCCGTTAAAATTCCTAAGAACTGTGTTCCACCATCTTCTCCTTCACCGCCGTTACCGCCGTCAGCAGATCCGCCTCCGCAAGCAGCAAGGATTGTGGAAAGCGCTAACAAAAGCGCCATAGACAATAAACCTTTTTTCATGTTCATGTTTTTTACCCCCATGTTCATAATTTTTTTCACTTCGGTAAAACATTTTAGCAAGTCCTACTTGAAAACACAATTGTTTTCTCTTTCCTACATTCCCACGTTAAAGGAATACATAAACTAAAATTTTTTACATTTCTTATCTTTATCATATTTTTACTTAATTATTTATCATCTTTCCTTTCCAAAGCAACCTACAAATGTTGCATTTTTTAAAGAGGAAGACATAGCTCACAATCACCTTATTTGTATATCAAATAAAACAATTCCACATTTTAACTTTATTATCCATTAATAAGAAATCACTAAGTGCTAAAGACTGAGAAAAACCTATAATAATATTCTCATATTTTTTTTAGATTTTGACGGTTGATGTAGAAAACGCTTTATTCCACTTTTGCTAATAGTTTATGATACACTAGTCATGTTGAAGTTTTGCGGAAATTTTATTGGGGTAATCGAAAGGAAATCTTCCTTTACAACTAGGAGGTGTACAATATGGGTAGAAAAGGCACAATGGAAGAAGAATCAATTAATAGTATTTACTTAGATGAAACGATGACGGTGAAAATTTATAAGCCATCCTCGTTTTCCCCCTTATATAAATATCACATCTGCATCATGCAGGATGGAAATGACTACTTACAATTGGGTCGTGTTGCCACGTTAAGTGATCGTTATCATGAAGATGGGACGATTGAAAATACGATTTTTGTAGGCATTCATTATCAAGACAAGCACGATCGTCGTAATAAGTATCACCCAGAAGGAGAACAGTTCGTTGATTATATGAAGTTTTTAGCGAATGAGGTTGTTCCTATGTTGGATGAGAAATTGCCAACGTATCACATGGGTGGTTGTCGAGCACTAATGGGAGACTCACTGGCAGGAACAATGGCACTTATGACGGCAGTGAAATATCCAAACACATTCGGCAAAGTTATTATGCAGTCTCCGTATGTTGATGACTTTGTAATGGAACAAGTTAAAGATAGCACAAGTGTACAATCCATGGAGATCTATCATACAATCGGTACTGAAGAAACCGAAGTGGAAACGACAAACGGTGCTGTGCAAGACTTTCTAACACCGAATCGTAAACTTAAAGAATTTCTACAAAACCAATGTTCCGAATACATCTACCATGAATTAGATGGAAATCATACATGGAAACATTGGCAAAAAGACCTAAAAAGAGCAATTCCTACAATGTTTGGGAATGAATCTCATTAAATTTCCCCAAGCGAAATGTCAGAAAATTTGATATAATGCAGATACATCTATAATCAATAACCCGTATCTTATATAGTTTTTTCATATTAAGGAGGTACAAAGATGAAGTACGGTATAGCAATTTTTCCATCAAAAAAAATCCAAGACGTCGCGAACTCTTACAGAAAACGTTACGATCCACATTACGCGCTAATTCCTCCACATGTAACGTTAAAGGAAGCTTTTGAAGAAGACGAAGAAAACACAGATCAACTTGTTCAGAAGCTATCCAAAATTGCAAAAGAAACAGAGCCTTTCACTATGAATGTTAATAAGCTGAGTACTTTTGCTCCTGTAACAAATGCTATTTACATGAAGGTTGAACCAGTAGAAGAATTGGTTAAACTTCATGAGCGTCTACATGCAGAAGATATACCGAACGAAAAAACATATCAGTTTGTGCCACATATTACGATTGCTCAAAAGCTTTCAGATGATGAGCATTCGGATGTTTATGGATCATTAAAAATGATGGACCATGAATTCGAAGAAACCGTAGATCGTTTTCAACTGTTATATCAACTAGAAAACGGTATGTGGACTGTGTATGAAACATTCCATTTAGGTGAGGGTTAAAAAGAAGTGAACATTATAAAAGTATCAAACGAACAAGAACAAAAAGATGCCTATTTTGTTCGCCAAAAAGTATTCGTAGAGGAACAGCACGTTTCACTTGAAGAAGAAATGGACCAATTCGATGATATCGCAACCCATTTTGTTGGGTATGAGGACAATCTTCCAGTGGCTGCAAGCCGTCTACGTTATGTAGAAGGCTATGGAAAACTTGAACGCATTTGTATTTTAAAAAAATACCGCGGTCGAGGCTATGGTAAGCAAATGATTCTACACATGGAACAAGAAGTCAGTGATCAAGGCTATGAAAAGTCCAAGCTTAACGCTCAAACACAAGCACTAGACTTCTACAAAAACCTTGGATATGAAGTTGTTTCTGAAGAGTTTATGGATGCTGGAATTCCACATGTAACCATGACAAAGGAAATCAAGTAAAAAGAATCCCCCTTCTGATTTAGCAGGCCAGAAGAGGGATTCTTTTGTTTTCCAGATTATGTTATTATAACTGTAATATTTTACACATGACGAAGGAGTGTTCCACATGCAAGCTATACTCGCATTACTTGCTGAAATCTTTAATGCCATAACACTAAATAAGTGGAAGAAAAGTCAAGATCAGGTTCAACGTGTCTTCACTGGTACGGTTATTGAATTGCTTGATGAGAAAAAATTAATGATTATGGAGCACGATGTTGAGGATAGCTATACTAGTAAATATGAAATCCCTGTTCAAAATGCTAATGAGTATGAATTAGGTCAGAAGCTTGAAGTTACCGTTTTTTCTAATGAATTAGATCGTACGTGGTCATTAGAAGGAGATAGATTTGAGGTTAAAACTATATAAGTTAAGAGAGGCTTTTCAGATTGAAAGTGACTTTCTTCCATATAAGCCCCCTTATCTGGAAGACTTGGATTCGAGATATAGGTTCGGAGGAGTCCGTTGCTTGTATGAGAGTAAGGGGGGCAGTGAAACGGCAATACTCCTGTGGAAGACCAGCTGAGCCTCCTCGTTCACTCCGTTCTCTGTGGGGTCTCATCTGCCCTTTCTACCACTGGAGTTTGCCGTTTCCTTCCCCCCTTTGCGTTTATGGAGAATAACGGACCCTAGTGTGTGGGTTCTAAACCTTACGGACATCTGTTCCGTTATTTTGAACTTTAAAGGCATTTCGAGAGTCGTTACGGACATATGGTACCTTATTTGTGACAGATTGCTCTTTATTAAGGTGATTTGCAGCAATTAGCGGAATGAATGTCCGTAAACTCAAAAACCATTTTAAGGTGAAATAGCGGAACAAATGTCCGCAAGCATTTCCTCACATTATCGCTGCGGTTCCGTTAATCACCATTCGGCTAAGGTGGGCTTGGGAACGGGTTGACTCCTCCGGAAAAACGGGCGAGCGAGACCCCGCAAGAAGCGTAGCGTATGAGGAGGCTCGATCGTTCGTCCGGGGAAAGCAACCCGTTCCCAAGCCCACCGCACTCCACAATAGCAACGGAACCGCCTCTCTCACTTAAACAGTTATTCAAGATAACTGCCAAATACATGAATAACACAATTCATCATCCACTCATAAAAAAAGCAGTTCAATTAAGGATACAATTTGCCCTTTGCATCCAAAACTGAACTACTCACCAGTTCTTTGTCTTTTTAATTCCCTCTACTCAAAACGAGTTATCTAATTACGAAGTAAGAATAAAAGCTTTGCCCAAAAACCTTTAGGCTTTTCGATGCTTTCCTTTTGTTCCTTTTGCACGTTTTCTTCTAAGCGCTTATTAAAATCACTCTGTAATTGCCATTCCTTATTTTGATCTTCTCGCATATTTCGTATTTCTTCTAACAAGAATTCACTTTTTTCCTTTTCTTGTTCCAATAATTCTTCATACTGAGTCTTTTGTTGTTCCATTAATTTTTCCATGTTGGTATGCGTTTTCTGCGAGAAGTTTCCTACACCGGAACTAATGGCATGGTGATCTTGCTGAAGTTGGGAAACGGCTGTTTTAAGATGAGACACATCATTTCTCAGTTGAGTGTTCATCTCATTTGTTGCAGCTAATTCATTCGCTAATACTTTTAACAACTCTTTAAGCTGACCAGGGTCTTGTAGTGAATTGTCATATGTATCGGGGGTCGTTACACTTGTTTCATTCCCACTATCAAGCCTTTCTTTCTGCTTCTTCATTACTTCTTGCGCCGTATCGTCTTTCGGATTCTCCGTATCACGTATCGCTATAATGGCTTCGATGTCAGATCGCACAAAGATACGGCGGTCTCCGTCTTTAAAAAACTCGTATCCATTTCGCTCCAAGATTTGTCCATACTTTCGAACAGTCGTGGTGGCAAGTCCAACTTCTTCAGCAACTTCCTTCGTAGAATAAGCTCGTTCATTTGGTCGTATATCGTGTCGCAATATCGAGCCTCCTTTTCTTTTAAATATGAAGGTTTTTTGGAATAAAAAAAAGAGCCTATACGCCCTTTTCTAATAGTATTCTATTAAGGTTAGAAATCGCTTTAGGACAATGTTCTCACAATATAGCAAATTATTGTAGCGTTTACCGATATAAACACTTTTTTAAAAGTTCAAATCCAATATACGTGACAACCCCCTATGTCTTCAACTATTGGGGACATGTTCATAACTTAATATTAATTTCTCTTACCCAAAACCCTGCTTTTATCATGGCTCACATACACAATTAAATTTCCTTTCGATTCCGTTTCTGTATGATTAAATGTAACTGAAAATAACTCTTCACCTTTGTAATCCTCACCAATCACCTTAGCTAAGTCGTCATCTACCTTTATCTTTTTGACAATCGAATCCTTAGGACTTACAAGGATTCGATCAACCTCATTTTCATTTAAACTATTAAAGGCTATCATCTCTATCGGTAATTTATTTTCCGATAATAGATTACATCCACTGAGCATGAAAGAAATGACCATAAATATCGGAATTACCCATTTGGCATTCAAATCATCACTCCTCAATTTTTTCAACTTTTATCTTCAGTAAGAGGTTTTCACTATCTTCCTTTAGCATCCGATCCAACTGTTCTTCATCTTGAAAATCATAATTTCTCATGGAATTATTTATAGAGGATCGGTAAACGGCTAACAACTTAGTTTCACCTAATTTGAGTTCGGTTTCTTCTTCCTCTCTAATAGCATAGCGCCACCCTTGCATCCCCTCAAAATTCACGGTTAGCTGGCTCTTTTTTGGACTTTCCTTAACACCTGGAGCATATAAAAAAAATAGATTGTCTTTGCGATCCGGACTAATAACTCCAAACCCCAAATGCCCTTTATCAAGATTTTGAGGACTCTTGCCATAAGAAAGTTCTGTCACACGACCTGGTACCTTCTCCCCGTCCTTATACCTTTCAACCCACACTTTCACCCATCTTTGATCCGCTTCAGGTAGACGAAACTCAAAATCAAACAAGTGACCTAGATTTAAATCCTCGAACGTAGTCACGTAATCTGAATTAGGGGTAGGCTTAATTGTTATTTTGCTATCACTTCCATTTGAACAACTGGTCACCAAGATCAATAGGAAAAGTGATAAAAACACGAAGTAGATCTTTTTCATAGATTTAACGTCCTTTCTTCAACCGCTCAATCAGCGTTCCCTGATGAAACGTCATTTGCCATCTACCGTTATTCTTTTTCCAGATGGAACTGCGTAAAGCGTACTGGTCTTTGGACGCTTTGTACGTTTTAAATGTAGTAAGAACTACGTCAGAAGCCAGTAGTCTTGCATCGAAATTTGTTAATGAGAACCCTTCAGCCTGCTTAGCTTTTGGGAGACGGTTTAATACATTCTCTTTATCAAAAGAATGACCTGAACTGCCGAACTCAAAAAAATCATCCGCTAATAATTGATCCAACTCATCTCTAGAAGCACGAGTTTCTGGTTTTAACAGCTTTGTCTCTAATGCATAGATTTCTTCTTTTACTTGCTCAAGATCAATCATCTTCTCACCTTTTCTATATGTTTATGTAATGTGAGACCTCCAAAACACTCTTCCCTTCCCTAGAGAAACAATAAGCTTTTTTACTCCCAATTACTTTGATTCCTTGCTCTGTTATTTTAAGTCCCGTCTCTTCAGTTAAAGCAATGACATTTTGTTGATAATCTTTTTGATACGTATGAATAAGTTCGTCTTGTTCAGGATGGTAATGACACCAAATGGCGTATTCATCTACCAGATTTAACCCCTCTGTCATTTTTAATCCTATTTTATTTGTATCCATATGGGCGCAAGTTCTAATATCTTTTCCTAGAACAATGGCCCCCGCACTTCCTCCATATACGATGCCACCTTTGGCAATATAAAGACTGAGAACATCAATAAAACCTGTTTGGGTTAGCTCATGCAGTAAACTAAATGTATTCCCTCCACCTATATAAACAGAAGAGACCCCCTGTAAATCTTCAAGAGACTTCCCGCACAAATCCGTCCACATTGTAATGTGATTAACCCCAATAGATTTAAACGCATTTGTAATCCACTCATAACAAGATTCATAGGGAATGTGTTTTTCATCCATTGCTATTGGAATATATAACATTGGTTTGTGCTTGTTAATGGATTGAACAAAAGCTTGATCGATATCCTTCGTTTGGATTTCATCTCCTCCACCAGAAAGAAATAAATTAGTCATCTTCATAATACCTCTTGTTCTCAAAACTACTCATCATCCACCACTTCATCACCAGCAAAACTAGATTGACCAACTTTATGCTCCACCGTTTCAACAACCTCAAAGTCTTCAGATAACCCTTTGATGATAAAAGGTGAACTATCAGTAGGTTTATCCACAAATGCGTACCAAATATGGTTTCCTTGAGAGTGAATGGTTTTAGGACGTATTTTCTTATCTCCAAGTGTTATTCTCACGTGTTTCACATCTGGATTTGTAACGTTTCCATATAGCATTGGAAATGGAGAGTTTTCATCCGCTTGCACCAACAATTGGTGGGAAGTAAATGGTCTAGATGTCTTTGTGTGTCCACCTCTATCTAAAGTACTCTCCCACCCATCTGAAGTCTCTTGTATAAAAGTCGTAGACAAAGGCGAGGGACCATTCGAGCCATCACTCTTTGGCTCATAGAAAACCACTACTCCATTCTTCACCTTTTCATGATGAAAAATGGCCTCATACTCTTTTATTTCAGTTAAAGCATCAAGAACACTTTCTTTCGCTTTTCCTTCTGAACATTCTGAGATTAAAACTGGCATAAAAGCTATTAAAATGCTCAACCTTTTCATCAGGGCTCCTCCCCCCCTTTATTACAATTCATTCGTCTATCGATAATATTAACATAATATGGTATAAATTTTACCTTCAAACTTACATTTAATTGTATTTTTTAATCATGTTACTGAAAAATGGCTGAACCATTATTACAGAAGTTGATGACTTATAGATAAGCTAAGGTGGGTTGGGGAAAGCAACCCCTTCTCACATATCTACATTCCCTCAACAAAACCAACTTAGATTCTACCCTTTTTGACATATTTCGATGAAGATTATCCTAAAACCCCTAGTACATGCAGTTTTTGTAGAACACTTTGTTGTTTAACCCTGTTTAACGGTGGTATAGATAAGTAAATCATTCATCACAGAACTCCGCTTGATTCAAACAATCTTTAATGGGGAGGAATGAAAGTGAAGATCAAAGCTCGAAGTTGGAGTATGCTAACGAATCAGGACAAAATGTTTCTGTTACGAGCCATTAGTCAACGTTCCAAGTTCCAGCGCCAGCTTGTTGAAAGAGTTTAATGTATTTAACGAAAACCTATGCAACCAAGCAAATATTAAATCTACTAACCTACTCAAACCTTCATAATTATAATAAGTAACACTCTTACCTTATAATACTTTCCAACGAATTTATCCTGAGAACTCACAAAACGCAAAAAACAATAGTTCACCATATCTCTTCATAAACAATCTAGGTGTAGCGTGTATTTTAACCAGAATCTCACCAAATCGCTTCTCATTCTTAATATATACACTACACAATTGCTATGCCTAATGACTTCAATTTTATGTATCTAACTGCACTTGCTTTTTCAGGAAATTAGATTGATGCCTATGCAATCGTGTGACTATTGAGGCGCTTAAGTTGAATAGAATTACTACTTCTCTAACGTTCATTTTCATCACTACTCCTCCCCACATCATCTTCCCCGTCACACCTCCATTAACTAAATTTAACCATAATAAAAACCCGATGTTTCAGCTTATTTCCCTAGTATGACTTTCCCCCTTTCTGTCAATGATGGTAAGGAACTGATAGAAAGGATGAGGGGAGTTTGGTTTATTCTCAAATTTTAATTGAAACGATCATCGGCTTTTTATGCTTATTTGTCCTAACCAAAGTACTTGGTAAAACTCAAATCACACAAATTACGGCATTCGATTTTATTGCAGCGCTTGTTCTTGGTGAGCTCGTTGGTAATGCTTTATACGATAAAGAGGTGGGCATATTCCAAGTACTCTATGCTGTCTTTTTATGGGGATTGTTGATCTACATAACCGAGTGGGTTACGCAAAAGTTCAAAGGATCCAGGGCACTTCTAGAAGGACGACCTAGTGTGATTATATATAAAGGAAAATTACAATATCAAAACATGAAAAAAGGGAGACTGGATATCAACCAACTCCAGCACCTTCTTCGTTCCAAAGAAGTTTTTTCAATACAGGATGTAGAATATGCCGTCCTTGAAACAGATGGGACTGTATCAGTCTTACGAAAATCACTTGAACAAACACCGAGTCGAGGAGACCTTAACTTAACTCCACAAACTGTTGAATTAGCCCGAACGTTAATTAGTGATGGTGAAATCGTGTGGGATAACTTAAGTGAAGAAGGATTAGATGAAGGATGGCTAGAAAAAGAACTGCAAAAACAACAATTCACTTCAGCCAAAGAGGTACTCTATGCTGAATACAAAAAAGGAGAAGCCCTACATGTACAACCATACTAGGCTTCTCCTTTTATTTTAAATATCCATCTGTAATGTTCAATCTTATGCTCCACTTGCTCCTGCTTAACCAATGCAAGGAGGTAAGCTGTAACAGCTGTACGAAACATAAGCCATTGTGATAGCTGAGGCGTTTGAATTTCATACTCCTCGCACATATATACGATTAGATCTTCATGGGCCACAGGTTCATTTTCTTTAATAAACTCTCTCAGCATATGTAGAAGCTCATGGTGATAAGCAATATTAGCATCTACCGTTTGATGAAAATCTTCTTCATATACGCCATGTCCTGGCAGAGCACCTTGCGCTGGAATATCCTTAAGCTTGTACAAGGATTGAATCGCCAAATGCGCATCGGTTAGAAAAGGAATTTTATGTTTATGAAGCAACTCCTCACTAAAGTAGCTATCCCCTGCAAATAAACAATCATGAATGAAAATTCCTAATTGATAATAGCTGTGACCAGGAAGTAAGTACGTTGTGAAGTTAAAGCCATCACGTTCATAAACACCTTCTTGCAATACTTCATCAATAAAGATGGACTTTCCTTCTAAAAATTTGTTTCGTAACTCTGGAATAGGATCATTTCCTCCGAATAAATACAGAGGCTCTAATGAAGGATTTCGTAAAATCGCCTCCTCATAAAACGGAGCAAACGTATAAACCGGTCGATCCTGCTGCAGATATGACCCACCTCCGTAGTGATCGGAATGTGCGTGGGTAATAAATAGATGCGTGACAGGATAATTTTGTTCATCGAGCTGCTTTAGCACTTTTTTCATAGTTTGCGCATCAATTCCCGCATCAACAAGCATACCTGAATCTCCTTGCCAGATATAACCGATGTTGACTGGACCTTTAAAATAAAAAAGGTTTTGGTTGATTTGGGTGAGCTGCATCGAAATCGACTCCTTAGGCATTAAAACATTTACTAAATACTTTCGTTAAAATGCCGCCCTATTCCTGTTAACTCTGAGTAAATTTCATGAACTTTTGATGCATGTATCGTTTTGGGTGTATAGATTTCTTCTTGTTCTTGTTTATAATCTTGATAATCTTTACGGTCTTCTTCTCTTGGTTCTCGATCACGTAATTTTTCTTCTAAGTTTGCTTTAAATACTGGATCAATGTAAAAGGGATCATTTTCAATTGGTTGCACACGTTCACGATAATCTTGATATTGATAATGCGCCACAGGTAATATATAACCCATATTTCATCCCTCCTATTTATTCCTTACCCTTTAATTAGCATATGTATTCGTGTAAACATCTATGTTTCATAGGGTGTCAACCTATTTTTTATTAAATTAGGTTATTGGTAGGAGGTGGTTGCATTACCAATTAACTAGGTGTTTTTTAGGATAGGGAAGTTGAACTAAAGGTACACATTAAAAACTTCCCATGCATAGGCACGAGAAGTTCAATCTTCTATCTTTTTTTCTAATTCCTTCATGACCTTTTCGATTTCCCCAATTCCATTTATAAATGACTTATGCCAATCCTCATGCCAGGAGTTAAACTCTTTCTCGAATTTTTCATGCTTCTTTTCAGGAAATTGAAACCAATGCTCTTTGTTGTCCAAGTGTTTATGAATATCATGAAATGTTTTCATCCAATGTGGGTGAAATACTCTTGGTTGTCTGCTCATTTTATCGCTTTTTCTTCCCGCAACCGCAGCCTTTTTTCTTCTTAACTCCTGATTTTGAAGATTTCTTGCTTGTTTTAACAGGTTTATATTTTTTGGAGTCTGACGATTTCACAATCACCCCATCCTTTCACACAAACTAAACCTTCTCTATAACGTATGAAAAAGATGAGATATCTGTATGGGTAGTGTCCTACTTCCCTTGAAAAATTTCAAATATGAGTGCCACCACGCCACTAATCGCATAAATGATCCATAAAGGATACAGGATCGGAACATATAAAAAACTTATCAGAACGACTGCCGAAACCCAAAAACCAGTACACCAATGGCAGCTCAATAGCTCTCCTATAAAAGCACGGACCCCACGACCTTTTATTTCAATGTAGGTTTCCGTTTCCCCATCTTCTGTTTCATGCTCTACATATCTATGAAACGGTCTTCTTATCCACTCTGTAATTGAATCGTACACGAACAATCGAGTAATTCGAAAACTTGCAAAAACTAAGATTAATAGTTCCATCCATGACACAGACATCCTTCTCCTCCCTCCTTTTTCATAGTTTATGTTTCTAGGACGAGGAGATTGTGGGAATTTATTAAATTAATTAAAAAATAGGGGAAGGGGTGCGCATGGTTTAACACCTCTCCATACAAAAAGCTGACCCCTTTAAAGGTCAGCTTTTGCGCTTGAAGCTAGATCCATGAAAATGGTGGACGATCATCTTCTTCCTCTTCTTGTTCTTCCACCTCTTCAACTTTCTCTTCTTGTTCTTCTTCTACCTCTTGACCACGTGGCCCGAAAAACGGATCAAATGGAGGGCGGTCATGAGGACGACGCCTTGGCTCTAAAGTTACGTTATCCGCATAAATGACTAAGTTATCCACATTGATGACTTTCTTTCTATCTGACATGCCATTTCACTCCTTCAAATTCTTCCGTGGTGATGTAAGTGATTAGGTTTGTAACGCTACTTCACCTAACACAGAGAAAAGGCGAATACATCACATAACACGTTTATCGATAATATCCTATGACCAACACCTAGAACGTGTATAGGCTAAAGCCCTTGTATGTAAAAAAGAAATGCCAGTGACATTTCGTGAAAAATAATATTTCAGTTGTAAAACCTGAATTACTGCCATCCTCATTTAAAATATCAAAATACGGGCTTATGCCCACACATTCAGGGCTCGAGCACATATTCTATTAAGGACAATAAGTCAATAAATCGAGAAAGGGGAAATGACACATGGGTTGTGGAAAAAGACACGACACTGGTAGCTGTGTGTGTGACATATTAAAAGAGATCGTTGATGCTCAAAACGATGTTACAGATGATTGTAACTCCAGCTGTGAACAATCTATTAATGAACTAATGGGTGACGTTGGAGGTAACAGCTTAGATACAGTACCAGTTATCCTATACTGCAAAGATTGCAAACCATTCAAAGGGTTTGGCGCTCGCCGCGGGGAAATTGGAGATATTCGCGAAAGCTTCATCTTCCGTGTAAAAGAGGTAGACGAAGATTGCGAATGTGCACTTCTCGAGCTGCTTCTTGATCCATCAGCGAAAGATGACAAACCAGATTCTCCTTCATGCCAAAAAACTGACGACCTAACTGCAACAGGCATCTGCATCACAGTTGACCTTAGATGCTTCTGCCACATCACTTGCCTTCCAGCAATTGATGCAATGGCATAAGAAAAGCGTAAGCGTCTATTTAGCAACGATGGGAGTGGACTGAGCCCGTAGTAAGATAAAGGAAACACAAATTGTGAAACAATTTGATGTTGACTTATCGAACGAAGGCGAGGGAACTCCCATCGTTGCTGGGCGCTGGAGCTAGACAACTATGAGCTACAACTTACTTTCTTTACTTTTAAGAAAAGAGCCAGCGCCCGTTTTGTGGGCCAAAGTCCCTTCATTGCTAGGCGCCGGAGCTAGACATCTGAGGACTACAAAAAGCCAGGCACCTCACATGAGGGACCTGGCTTTATTTTGTCATTTAGGATGGTTTGTTTTTTTAAACTGATTTTCTAGCGTTCTTAATTTTATACATATGTTGGTCAGCTAACACATATAGCATTTCCATGTTAGAAAAAGATGAAGGGACATGAGCCATGCCAATCGACATATTAATCTTAATGGTTTCTTTCTGTTCGTTAAACTGATAAAAGGTTTCATTAATTTGTTGGCGTATTCGATCCACATCTTGTTCCTTACCTTCTATAAAAATAGCAAACTCATCTCCACCAATTCTTGTCACTGTAACATACGGCGAAGAAAATTGATCTAACAGTTGACCGATAACTTTGATCACTTCATCCCCTTTTTTATGACCATATTGATCATTGATTAATTTTAGGTCATCCATATCACAAAGGATGATACCAACCGAACGATCTTCTTTCTGATCAAACTGTTTCATCATTCGCTCGAAATAATCTCGATTATAAACACCTGTTAATGAATCATGATTTGCCTTGTATTCCAATTCCCTCTGTAATTTCACCTTATCATCAATATTACGAATAATCCCCTGTATTCCGGTCATGATTCCTTTTTCAAAAATCGGTGTGCAGTATTCCTCAAACCAATGGAATTCCCCATAATCATCTTTCCATCGCTGTAAAATAGGCTTACTATAATCGAGGTCACCTGTTACTTTTTTGTACAACATGGGAAAGTCTTCTGGATGAATTCGTTCAAAGATAATGTATGGGTTTTCAAAACTTTTTTGAACAATATTCCCCCCTAATATATGTTCTATGGAAGGACTTAAGTAATGAAACTTCATTTCAGGCTCAACATCACATATGTAAATGATATCTTTTGAGTTTTCCACCAATTGATAGATTCTTTTCTCATTCGTTAACCTTTCTTTAATCTTGACCCAACCTAAGTAATATAAACCGACTAATCCCGCCATTGACCCGATCAATGTCAGACTAAGCTCTAACAACTCCACATCCTTACCTCCCTAAATGACAAATGCATCCATACAAAAAAAGCGGCCCGAAAAAATCGGAACCACTTTAAATTTAGGTTCTACTATTTCTTCGGTAACCCGGCTACCATAGATTGCTCCTTAGGCCCGTGGCTTTGCGTCCTTATCTTATCAATAAGTTTGCCTTTGTCAGTATATTCACATTTCTATGTTAATTAGTATAATATAAATAGGACTTAATACCAATGATTTCGACAAAAACATACAAAAAATAATTTTCATAAGCATTTATACCCAATAACTATTTTGTTCAAACGGGAAAATTTAATTAGACTTAAAATCCTTTCAATTCAATACTTTCAATAGAATCAAATGGAATCTCAACTCTGAATGGACGTTGCAAAATTTTCATGGATACTACACCATCCTGATAATCTTGAATCCATCCTCTATAGCTTTTTTCACCTGTAAACACTTCACACTTCATTCTAGGAACACTGGATGGAAGATTAACAAAATACTCGACTTTTTCTTCTAAATTCATATCTTTAAAACGATCCCGTCTTTTACGATTCGAAAAAGACACTCTAGGTCGTTCTTGTTCGCTGTCCTCATCTTCCTCAGTTTCCTGAACCTCTTCTTCTACTGATTCAGGTTCTTCTGTTTCAGTTTCTTCTTTTTCATCAGTGTCCCACACACTTTGCTTCTTAGATTTCACGTTTTCCACTTCAGATGTCTTTAAACCGAATTTATCCTGTGCTTTATTTCGTTTTTCCCAACTTCGACTCCGTTCTTTTTTTTGCGATGTAGAATTCGTTTCTTCTTTCGATTTAGGTTCTTTCATCTCTTCTTGTTTTGCTACTTTATCTTCTGGAACGGAACGGTATGTGGATTGCATCCTAGGTTTTGCAGCTTGGAATTCAGGCTGCGTAATATAGAGCATTGGCTCACGAGCTACACTTTTTTGTTTCGCCATAAACATACACTCCCCTATGGTGATATTCTTCAAACTAGTATATGCAAGGAACCTGGAGATTGTGCCCATTTTTAAAAATTCTTGCACAAAATGTAATGGTAAGGGCTCATTCTCAAAGCTTTCATAGATGATTTAGAAGGCTTTTATAATCGAGAGTTATTATATCAGTAAGTACGTTTAGGATATGACACACTGACTGGGGGCTGAGGGGGCTTGATTATGGATTGTGATGCCATCTCTAAGACAGACACTGGATCCAGAGTCTATGATTCTGGATAGACGCGTTTTAATTCTGGATAGGGACGACTTGATTCTGGATAGACTCGTTTTAATTCTGGATAGGGACCTTATAATTTCGGATAGAGACACGTTCTCTCAGGAAATAATATAATCAAACAAAAAAAGCAGCTCACACAAATGTGTTAGCTGCTTTTTTTACTTTTTATCTTCCAATAATGTGATATCCAGAGTCAACGTGTAGAATTTCACCCGTTAGACCGCGAGAAAGATCACTCATTAGGTAGTAAGCTGTATCGCCAACTTCTTCTTGAGATGTTGGACGGCGTAATGGTGCGCGTTCTTCAATATGCTTAAGGATAGAGTTGAAGTCTCCAACACCTTTTGCAGATAGTGTTCGGATTGGACCAGCTGAGATCGCATTAACACGGATTCCGTGCTGACCAACACTTTCAGCTAGATATTTCACGCTTGCGTCAAGGCTTGCTTTGGCAACACCCATAACGTTGTAGTTTTGAACGACACGTTCGCCACCAAGATACGTTAGGGTTACGATGCTTCCGCCTTCTTTCATAAGTGGCGTTGCAGCGCGTGTAACAGCTGTTAGTGAGTAAGAGCTGATGTTGTGAGCTGTTAAGAAACCATCACGGCTCGTGTTCAGGTAATCCCCTTTTAGCTCTTCCTTATCAGCAAATGCGATACAGTGTGCTAAACCGTGGATGACACCAACGTCCTCTTGGATTTGCTGGAATGTAGATTCAATATTATCGTCATCCGTTACGTCACATTGATAGAACAATGCATCTTGTCCCTCAAGTGTACCCGCAAGATCACGAACAGATTTTTCAAAGCGCTCAGCAGCGTACGTGAAAATCAGACGCGCTCCCGCATTGTGAAGCGATTGAGCAATCCCCCACGCAATACTGCGTTTATTTGCAACACCCATGACTACATATGTACGACCTTC
Source organism: Pontibacillus sp. HMF3514 (assembly GCF_009858175.1). Lineage (GTDB taxonomy): Bacteria > Bacillota > Bacilli > Bacillales > BH030062 > Pontibacillus. Next base: position 1,008,616 of record NZ_CP047393.1, on the reverse strand, counting down.
GAGTGAAAAATTCATGAATTCGCCCTCCTCAACGTGCATTTAAAAGTTATTTTTAGAATTAGTATTTGTTATTAGTACCTGATACTATTTTATACAAAACCCATTCAAAACACAAGCCATAATGTATCGGTTTCAATCTAAGGAGCTAGGTTACAACCTGATTTTGTCATATAGTCTGTATAAAAATTAAGATTCCCCTCTTTTCTTGAGGTTAATCATGGTAATCCATTATAAGTATGGGGCTATGGTGTGGTGGTTATACATTTGGGGATCGAGAGTGTGATCTTTCTCCTTAACGCGAGGAGCTCTCTCCATTGCGTGCGGAGCATCCTCCCCCCTCTCCTAAAACAAAAAACGCCCAGGGAACCAATCCCTAGACGTCTTCAAAATCTCTTAACACCAATCACAGAATTCGAGATCCATGCGGAGTTCATCTACATATTCAGTTGAACCTGTCACGACAAGGCGATCGCCGAGTAAAAGTTCAGTGTCTCCATGTGGAACGATGGAGTCTTTGCCTCGGAATATACGAACCATGATCACATCGCCAGTGAATGGGAAGTTGCGTAAATACATACCATCGTATTCAGAGTTGTTCATGTTAATCTGATACAACTGGCTTTCCTGGTTCGTTAAAATATTAACAACGCTTGGTGCGACGATTAAAGCTTTTAATAAAGCTTTTGATGATAAGAATACGGAGAATACTTCAATTCCGTGTGCTTTCAACTGTTGATCAAGATCAGGCGATTCAGAACGGGATATAACACGAGCAACACCGTGTTCTTTTGCGTACATGGCAATATCTGCGTTCAGCTTTTCATCACCAGTAGAAGCTACAAGTAAATCAACATCAAACACACCGTATTCCGCTAATTGTTCCGTATCATACGATTCGACTTCGTTAATTTCGAAGCATGAGCTACTAATTTTGTCATCAATTTTATCTACCTTGGTGTGATATAAGTGGGTTTCGTATAGCTTCGGATCTAATTCACGGACAACCGGCAATGTCATGCGGTTGGAACCAATGAACGCAACGGTTTGCTGATACTCTACCTCTTCTTCGTTTTGATAAAGCTTTTTAAATACAACCGGCGCTACCAAACAGGAGAGCACGGAAACAAGAATTAATGCACCTGATACTTCAGGTGAGATAACCCCCATTTTCTCTCCAATTGTAGCTGCAGCTATTACGAGTGAGAGTTTTGCAGTCAAGATTGATCCTGTTGCAAAAACTTCTCGCCATGAATACCAACGTTTCATTATCAGCGCTGGAAGCATTTTTGCCACAACAAGTGCTAAGAATAATAGCGGCATGAGTACAAGAATTTTTGGATCCTGGAATAAGGAAGGAATATCAATCCCAACCCCGACCATCACGAAGAAAATCGGAATTAAAAACCCGTACCCAAAACTATCAAGACGCTCAACCATTTCGCGGTTTGGTGAAAGTAATGCGACTACCACACCCGCAAGGAAGGCACCAAGAATATTTTCAGCCCCAACGGTTTCTGAGATTCCCACCAGTACCATAATAATCGCAAAAACGGCACGTGTATCAATCTGAATGGTTCCCTGAGACATGGTTTCAACAAATGAACGATTTTGAAAATGCTTCCCAACAAAGTAAATCAGGATACCTGCAGCAAATAGAATGAGAAGCAACCACATGCTGCCGTGTCCTTCTCCATACAAGGAAACGAAAACTGCCAGGAGGATCATGGTACTCAAGTCAGCAATAACTGTAACAAGTAACACGATTTGACCAATATTACTTTTGAGCATTTGAGCATCCTTCAATGTTGGCACGACAACCCCAAGGGAAATCGTTGAGATAATTAACGTCATTAAGAATACATTATCAATCAGCCCAGCTAAGTCAAATATATAGGAAAGCCCTAGTGATAACGTCAAAATAAATAAGAACATACTTCCCGCAACAGCCAGTGTATTCGGGGCTGTTTTGCCTGACGGAAGTTTCTCCTTATCTCGCTTCTTCCCACCTACAAAAGCAGAAAAGTCGATCTCAAGTCCACTTAAAAACATAAGAAAAATAAATCCTAGTGTGGATAACGTCTCGAGCCACATGCCCTCTTCCACGACGTCTAATCCACTCTTACCTATCAATAAACCAACAATGATTTCCGCAACGACAACCGGTATGGTTTTCAAACGAAACCGATGAAGGATTATGGGCGTGATAAATGCTGCTAGAATAACGATAACAAGTGATGTTACAGAAGCTGATGAGTGCTCCATTCAATCGCCCTCCTTTTTAAAAATAGAGAAAGTATAAGTTGTAGCTCATTGTTGTCTAGCTTCAGCGCCTAGCAACGATGGGAGTTCCATCGCCTCCGTTCGATAAGTCAACATCGATTCGCAAGCTCATCGTGTTTCCTATATCTTACTACGGGCTCAGTCCACTCCCATCGTTGCTAAACAGGCGCTTACGCCTTTCTTATTAAGAAATGAGCAGGTGTAGCTTCAAGAAGGTTGAAGCCATACCAAAATAAATTAAAATCGATATGATGTCGTTAATCGTTGTGATAAATGGCCCTGAGGCTACAGCTGGGTCCACATTAAGCTTGTGCATTATTAATGGAACCAATGCCCCTGCCAGTGTCGCTACGATTAATGCAGCCATAATGGAAATGCCTACGAGTAAACCAAGGAAAAAGTCTCCTTTCCACACGTAGACAATGCCTGTAATTAATATTCCACACGTCGTACCTGTGATGAGACCTGTCCCCGCTTCACGTAGGACAAGCTTGAAGATGCCATCTTTTTCATTATCCCCAGTTGCGATACTTCTTACCGCAACGGCTAGTGCTTGGGTGCCTGTGTTTCCAGCCATTCCGGCAATAAGGGGGATAAATACGGCTAGTATAGCAACTTCGTTTAAAGTATGTTCAAATTGTCCGATGAGATTCGCTGTTAATGTACCCAAGAACAGCAAAATCACAAGCCAAGGTAGGCGCTTTTTCGCCGCTTGAAACGCATGTTCATCTGGTCGCTCCATATCCGAAACACCAGCAAGCTTGGAATAGTCATCGTTTGCTTCTTCTTCCATTACGTCCATAATGTCATCGACGGTAATGATCCCAAGTAGATGATTTTGAAAATCGGTAACAGGTAGGGCTAGAAAATCGTAATCACGCATCATTCGTGCAACCTCTTCTTGGTCCTCTCCCACTTGAACCGATACAACCCGATCACTCATAACTTCGGAAATATACCAATCATCTTCAGCTATAATAAGGTCTCGTAATGAAATAACGCCAACTAAATGCTTTTCTTCATCTATCACGAAGATATAATAGATCGTTTCAGCATCTGGTGCTTCTTTTCGCAAATGAAGCATGGCCTCACGTACGGTTTGGTTGGCGTGAACGACAACAAATTCTGTCGTCATAATACTTCCAGCTGTTTTTTCTTCGTAATATAACAACTCTTTAATATCAGAAGCCGCTTCATCATCCATGATTGTAAGGTAGCTAGCTACTTGATTTTTATCGAGTTCATTTAAAATATCTGCCGCGTCATCCGTTGAAATCTCTGATAACACTTGAGCAGCAAAACGAGGGTCCATTTCTGTAAAATAGGCCTCGGTTTCCTCTAGGTCAATGTGTTCCATAACGTCTGCCATTTCTTCAGGCGACAAATACGTATAAATCTGCATTCGAATGTCTTGTGTTTGCTCTTCAAAAATCTTCGCTTGATCATAAGGATGCATCTCGAGGAACTCTGCACGAAATTGATCAATTTGATCATTAAAAAGAGCATCTTGTATTTTCTCCCAGAGCTCTCGTCTTTCATGTTCTTCAAGGTATTCCATGGAAATTCCTCCTTACCCGCATCATAGGTATGTAATAGATGATCCTCATAAGCAATGATAGATTGTACAACAATTTTCGTCTAAGACCGTTTAATCGTAAAGTCCAACCATTGCTTTGTCAACGGATGTAAATCATTTTCCTATAAACTTTCTTCCTATTTTAATATAGTCGAAATGAAGTTCTTAAAAAATACCATAGAATGGTGTACACTTTTCATTGGAACGTATTTTTTCAATTTCAATTTCGTTACATAAGTCACATCTTTCCTTATAGATTGATATTTTATATTACAATCGCTTTAAAGCTTTATAACATCCATTGCATGAGAAAGGGAATATCCCATGAGTAAAAATCAAGGCATCAATTTAGATTTCACATTAATTATGATTGTTTTAGGGCTTGCTTGCGTGAGCTTTTTCGCCCTTTATACAATAACACCTTCGTTACCGTCAAAATATGATGGATCGAATTTTTTAGAAAAACAAATCTTTTGGTACGGGCTCGGATCATTTGTGATTGCGATGGTGATGCTGATTGATTATGATCGATTGCGTCAGTTCGCCTGGTTCATATACGGTTTTGGTGTGTTGTTACTCTTAATGCTTGAATTGAATATTCCCGCTACTTTTGTCCATGGAAACAACGGCGCGGTCAGTTGGTTCAAATTTCCTGGAATCGGTACGGTTCAACCTGGGGAATTCATGAAAGTATTTCTGGTCATTATTCAGAGTCATATCATCGTACGTCACAACGAAAAGCGACCTGTTTATCGGGGAGTGAAAGATGATTTATGGCTACTTGCTAAGATCATCGGAGTCGCCCTTCCACCAATGGCATTAATAGCAAAACAACCAGACTTAGGAACCTTTTTAGTCCTTGCTGCTATTACAGGAGCTCTGATTCTTGTTTCAGGCATACGTTGGCGCATCCTTTTAACGATTACAGGTGCCATCTCTATTATCGCAAGTGTTATCATCTTTATGTTCATTCTATTTCCAAATGAAACAGAGCAAATTCTCGTTGAATCAAACTTTGGCCACGTTACGGAACGTTTTTACGGCTGGTTACAACCTGAAGAATATAAGGATTACGGTTATCAGCTTATTCGTGCCATGATGGCCATTGGGTCAGGTCAACTGTTAGGTAAAGGTCTCATGGATATGCAAGTCTATATTCCAGAGAGGCATACAGACATGATATTCACCGCCATAGCAGAACAATTCGGTTTTATCGGTGCAAGTCTTGTGTTAACGTTATTCTTCTTACTGATCTATCGCATTATTCATACAGCACTTGAAAGTAATGATCCATTTGGGAGTTATTTATGTGTTGGGATGATCGGCATGTTTACGTACCAGATCTTCCAAAACATCGGGATGTCTATTAAACTACTTCCTATCACAGGTTTGCCTCTTCCATTCTTAAGTTACGGAGGAAGTTCAACGCTAACCTATTTAATTGCCATTGGAATCATTCTCAACGTCCGCTCACGAACCAAATCATTTATGTTTGATTAACCGAAACATTGGTTACTATAAAACTTAGTGATAAAAGACTTCAGTGAAGAGGCCATCACCAAACCACGGGATTGGCCCTTCACTTTTTTCATATTAGGAGGCGATGCAATTGAAGGTTGATGTAATTGGGGATGTTCATGGATGCTTAGAAGAACTGTTGGAGCTTTTTGAAAAAATGGGTTATAAGAACGATGGGGATGTACCGCTTCACCCTGAAGGACGTACCCCTGTTTTTGTAGGAGACTTAACAGATCGCGGACCTTATTCAATTGATGTGATACGGCTTGTCTACCGCCTAGTAATCGAGAAGGATGTCGCACGATATGTCCCAGGTAATCACTGTGATAAGCTTTATCGGTATTTCCTGGGGAATCCTGTGACACATAAGCACGGACTTGAGACCACAGTAGAAGAGTATGAGGCTCTCTCTAAGGAACAGCAAGTCGACATAAAGAGAATGTTTATGAAATTGTATGATGAATGTCCTCTTTATTTGGAGATCCCTGAAGTGAACGCAGTGATCGCTCATGCGGGGATTAAAGAGCGCTACATAGGACAATCAGGGAAAAAGGTAAAATCCTTTGTACTTTATGGTGATACGACAGGAGAGTTTCACGAGAATGGAATGCCTGTTCGCCGAGATTGGGCGGCTCATTATAAAGGAGATAAATGGATCGTGTATGGTCACACACCTGTACGTGAGCCTCGCTTTAAAAACAAAACCGTCAATATCGACACAGGCTGCGTATTTGGAGGAGCATTAACAGCATTTAGACTTCCTGAGGAAAAGCTAGTAATGGTACCTTCTAAACAGGAAGAAGTTCCGGAAAAGTTTCGGGCGTTTGAAGATTGATATTGAATGTTTGTAAAGAGCTGAGTCCCCATATGGGAACTCAGCTCTTTTTTATTGTTTGGGAGGTGGGTGGGTTCTCTCAGGTCTCTACAAAATATCCCTCAATAAATTCATATCCTCAGGGCTTTCAGCTTCAATCTCAATAGTTTCCTTACTCGAAGGATGAACAAACGAAATCGAACAGCAATGCAAAGCTTGCCTCTCGATCTCCCCCAACTTTCCACCATACATGGAATCTCCGAGCAATGGATGCCCTATATGTGAAAAATGTACACGTATCTGATGGGTGCGTCCTGTCTCAAGTCGTACTTGAACCAATGACCGCTCCCCAATGCTTTGAAGCACCTGGTAATGGGTAACAGCTAACTTACCCTCTTCTAAATCAACCATTCGTTCAATAATGGATCCAGGCTTTCGCCCAATTGGATAACGGATTGTGCCTTCCTTTTCCTTTAGCTGCCCTTCAACAACTGCTAAATAAGTTCGGTGAATTTCATTATTCTCTTGACCCCTACCTAAAATAGAGTGGATATATCGGTTTTTGGCTACTAACACAATCCCCGATGTATCTCGATCAAGCCTTGTAACGATATGAGCTGTAGATTGAATTCCTTGTTGGTCATAATAGGCCATCAACCGATTCGCCAACGTGTCCTCTAAGTTATGAATAGAAGGTATTGTGGCAAGACAAGCAGGTTTGTTTAAAACAATGGCCTCATCATCTTCATACAAAACCTCAACCGGCTTATGAACGGGTTGCAAATGTCTCCCTCGTTTTTCTGGGGGAAATCGAACTTCTAACCGATCACCTTCCGCCAAATAAGAACGTACTGTAACAGGATTTTCGTTCAATAAGATTTGGCCTTCCATTTTGACTGTTTTCACTAACGAACGTGAAAAAGCTCGTACAGACATTAAGTAGTCTCGTACGAGCATGCCATCCTGTTCTTCTTGAATGATCCACTTCAACGCGATGGCCCCTTTCCTCTACTGCTCATCCGTAATAAACGAGTCATGAACTCGTTTCCAGAATGGAAATGGACGGAATCTTGCAAAACGGACTTTCTCTCGGGCTACCCGGCATTGAATAGACTTCACATCAGAATATTGACGCGTAATGTGATCTAGTGTGATCATAAAGCTCCGATCATGCAGTGGTTTTAATAAACAAGTGTGATGTTTAGGTAAAATCAAGGGAGATCCCACTGTACGGAAAACACGGTTGTTGATGGATGCCATTTCTGTAATTTGTATCGCTTCTAATGATGGATGAATTATGGCGCCACCAAGGGCTTTGTTATACGCAGTACTTCCAGAAGGGGTTGAAATACATAATCCATCTCCACGGAAGGTTTCAAAATGTTCACCTTTAATCTCGACATCAAGTACGACAGAACCTTCTGCCGTTTTTACAGAACATTCATTAAGTGCTAAAAAGCGATCTTCTTCCTCATCCCCTTTTGGACGAATCGTAATTTCAAGTAATGGATATTCCACCACTTGAAAAGGTGTACGAGCAACTTCGATAATAAGCTTTTCAAGTTCTTTGGGCATCCAATCCGCATAAAACCCTAAATGTCCTGTATGTACACCAATGAATGCAGTTTTATCCAAGCGGTGGATATACGTATGAAACGCCTCTAATAACGTCCCATCTCCTCCAATTGAAATAACTAAATCGGGTTCTTCATCATCCAAAACTAAGTTAAATTCAGTTAAGTAATTTTTCATTTTCGCTAATATTTCATCTGAAACTGAATCGCCTTTTGATGTGAGTGCATATTTCACTCTCATTACCCCCTCTTCGTTTCTATAAATTGCTTTCAAGAATCATCTTCTGATTCATCATCGTGCTTATGTCTGAATATAGCTTGTGCTTCTTGAATTTCATTTCGAATTTTAGACATTTCTTCATCAAGCTGAAACGCTGCCTCTGATGCTCTCTTCAAACGAGATTGAACATCTATAGGAATTTGTCCACTGTACTTATAGTTTAAAGAGTGCTCATTTGTAGCCCAAAAATTCATCGCCAACGTACGGATTTGAATTTCAGCTAGCAACATCTTCTCTCCATGAATGGTTTCAACAGGATACTCAATAATGACATGAAAAGAGCGATAACCGCTATCTTTCTTTTTTGTAATGTAATCCTTTTCTTCAATAATCTCAAAATCTTTACGTCTTCTCAGCATATCGACAACGGTGTATATATCATCAACAAATTGGCATACAACGCGCAGGCCTGCTATATCCTGGATTTCATATTCGAGATGGTTATGAGGTGTTTGTTTCTTTTTTGCCTTGGATAAAATACTTTTAATAGGTTTTACCCGACCTGTTACGAATTCAATCGGCGAATGCATGGAACCATATTCATACTGGGCACGCATTCCTCTTAGTTTTACTTTAAGTTCATCTACCGCCTGATTGTAAGGCGCTAAGAACATATCCCAATTCACTATTCCGGCACCACCTTTTGTCGATCCAAACGTGTATCGATCACGCAATATTTTTCATGAAATCTTAGTTGGTCTCCATATTTTCTGATAAGACCAAATACTGCTTCAGCGCTTATGACGATTAGAATTAAGGCAAAAGAGTATTCTTTTGTTTCCCTTATCTTGCTGCGGTTTACTCCAGCCCATACATCGCTAAATTCGCGCTTATGCTTTAGCTTCAATTGTATCACAAATAGAAAAAATGGATAATGATTGCATTATCCTTTAACATCATCAATAATAGGTACGGCTAAATCGAACGTTTTATTGGAGGAATCAGCATGTCACAAGAGATTGAAATTGAATTTAAAAATCTTCTAACTGAAACGGAGTATGAGCAGTTAACAGAGGAACTACCTTTTAATACAGATAACCGCTTCACCCAAACCAATTACTACTTCGAGACAGAAGAATTTGATTTAAAAGAGCGTGGTTGTGCGCTTCGCATCCGTAAGAAAAAAGACTCCTGGACAGCAACTTTAAAAGAGCCTCATGTTGATGGCTTGCTTGAAACGCATGATACCCTTACCGAGGAAGAAGTTCGTGCTTGGATGAACGACGCACCATCCCCAGCACCTAACATCGAGTTAAGGTTGCAAAACATGGGGCTTTCGTTTTCTGATGTCCAATTTAAAGGGGCTCTCATCACAGAACGAATGGAAGTACCTTATCAGAATACGCTACTCGTCCTCGACCGTAGCCATTATAACCAACAAACTGATTATGAGTTGGAGCTAGAGGCTAAAGAAAAAGAACATGGTGAGCATGTTTTCAATGAGATTTTAGAGCAATACTCGATCCCTAAAAGAGAAACACCGAATAAGATTCAACGCTTCTTCTCAACTGTCTCAAAATCATATTAATTGAGTTTTTGTTCAAAGCGTTGCTACAATATAACAAAAGTCAACGCTGCCGATAGGCTAGCTACAATAAAAAAATTATGAACACCTTTTTCTAGAAAAATGACAAGTATCGTGAATGATTATGATAAATATGACGTGAAAGAGGACTGCATATGAACGATTATCCAGGCACTTTATACGAAGCTATTGGAGGATCTGCAACAATTCATCATTTAGTTGAGGCCTTTTATGCAAGGGTTGCTGAACACCCTGATTTATATCCGATTTTCCCTGATGACCTGACGGAAACGGCGCGGAAGCAGAAGCAATTTTTAAGTCAGTTTCTTGGTGGTCCCGCATATTACACCGAGGAGCACGGGCATCCTATGTTAAGAGCCCGACATTTACCGTTTGAAATTACTCCTTCCCGTAAAGACGCCTGGTTAGCATGTATGAGTGAGGCATTAGAGGAAGCAGAAGTTGATGAACCCTTTAGAAGTGCCATTTTTGAAAGGCTAACCCACACTGCTCAACACATGATGAACACACCAGAAGACAGGAAAGGAGAATGACCGTGAGTTGGAAAATGACTGGGGACCAAAACAACACGAATGAAACTTCAAATGCCCAGTATGGTTTTTTCGACCTTTTAAATAAGCCGGTAGAGATCTATGTCTTTATCGATCCCCTTTGTCCTGAATGTTGGTCTTTAGAGCCTTTTCTTAAAAAGCTCACGTTGGAATATGGACGATATTTCACGATTAGACCAATCGTAAGTGGGAAGCTCACCTCCTTGAACGCTGAAACATTTGAGAAACCTGAAGATTTAGCGAAAGGATGGGAAAAGATAGCTTCTCGAACTGGGATGAGTTGTGACGGTGACCTCTGGTTTGAAGATCCAATTTCCTCTCCTTGGCTTGCAGCTTTAGCCATTAAAGCAGCTGAATTACAAGGTCGAAAAGCTGGGGTGCGCTTTTTACGTAAGGTACAGGAATACCTTTTCTTGAATAAACAAAATGTTTCAAAGGAAGACGTATTACTTCAGTGTGCTAAAGATGCGAAGTTGGACATCGACGAGTTCAAACGTGATTTAAAATCCGATTCAGCCAAAAGAGCACTTCAATGCGATCTAAAACTTACACGTGAAATGGACGTAGACCAAATCCCTGCCATTGTATTGTTTAATCAACAGGAAGAGGATGAGGGATTGAAGGTTACAGGGTTATATCCGTACGATATTTATGTAAGTGTTTTACAGGAAATGCTTCAAAAGTATCCTAAGCCAGCTTCGAAACCGACATTAGAAGAGTTTTTACAACATTATGGATTTGTTGGCTCTAAAGAAATATCCGTCGTCTTCGATTGGTCGGAACAAAAAACAAAATGCGAGATGAAGAAGCTTCGTCTCAAACAAAAAGTTGAAGAATACCCCGTTAAATACGGTACATTCTGGCGCTATATTTAGGTGTTCTCTCGCTTGTTGAAAACCAACAAGTGATTGGACATCTATTTTTTATGGGCGAGCATATACTTAAGTAAAAAGAGTTTATGGAAGGAGCGATGGTTATGAAGTGGATCCCTATTTTTTGGCTCGTTATGACTGTGTTAGCTTTCCTTTTTAACTTGCTTGGGATGATGAGGCTTGTTCCATTTATACTTAGTATGCCGATTTTATTTGTTTCGATTTACTTCACAATTTTTAGTTTTACACATCGGAAATCCTTTCGGGGATTGCGATAAAAAACTCTGTAAAACAGAAAAGCTGCTCCCCCAATGAGGTGAGCAGCTTTTCTTTTATTTTATTCTTTTACTAATTTCTCAAATTCAGCAAGCTTTTCTTCGAATACATCAAGAGCTGCTTCGATTGGATCTTTCGATGTCATATCTACTCCAGCATGCTTCAACACTTCAATTGGGTAATCGCTACTTCCCGCTTTTAAGAAGCCTTTGTAACGCTCAACTGCTGAGTCACCTTCTTTAAGGATTTGGTCCGCTAATGCTGTTGCTGCGGAGTATCCTGTCGCATACTGATAAACATAGTAGTTGTAATAGAAGTGAGGAATACGAGCCCATTCCAGGCCAATTTCGTCATCCACTACGATATTTTTACCGAAGTACTTTTCATTTAAATCATGATAGAGTTCAGTCAGTTTATCAGCTGTTAGGGCTTCCCCGTTTTGTTCACGCTTATGAATATCATGCTCAAACTCAGCGAACATGGTTTGACGGTACACCGTGCCACGGAAGCCTTCTAAGAAGTTATTAAGAAGATAAAGTTTACGCTTTTTATCTGTTGTTTCTTTTAGCAGATAGTCATTTAACAATGCTTCATTACACGTTGAGGCTACCTCTGCTACGAAAATCGAGTAGTTTCCATAACGATAAGGCTGATTATTCGTTGTATAGTAGCTGTGTAAGGAATGACCTAGCTCGTGAGCTAATGTAAATAAGTTGTTCAGGTTATTTTGCCAATTCATCAGGATGTAAGGGTTTGTACCGTAAGAACCTGAAGAATACGCTCCACTACGCTTTCCTTTGTTTTCATCCACGTCGATCCAGCGATTTTTATAACCTTCTTTAAGAATGTTCGTGTATTCTTCCCCTAATGGCTCAAGACCTTTTAACACAAGCTCCTTTGCTTCCTCATAAGGAATGTCCATATCAACATCCTGCACAAGATCCGCATATAAGTCATACATATGAAGCTCATCAAGACCTAGCACTTCTTTACGTAATTCTACGTAGCGATGAAGAGCTGGTAAGCGGTCATTAACAGCTTCAACTAAGTTATCATACACTTTTTCAGGGATATTGTTTTTATCTAACGCAGAATGGCGCGCAGAATCATAGTTACGAATATTTGCTGAGAAGTTATGCTTTTTTACTGCCCCACTCAATGTTGAAGAAAACGTATTCTTGAACTTACCAAACGTGTCATACATCGCTTCGAAAGCTGCTTTACGTACGGAACGATCTTTCGACTGTAAGAAGCGAATGTAGCGACCATGTGTAAGGTCTACCTCATTTCCCTCTTCATCTTTAATTGTTGGGAATGTTAAGTCAGCGTTATTCAACATACCGAATGTTTGAGCTGGATTCCCCATTACTTCACCAGCTTGTGCTAGTAATGCTTCCTCTTTTTCACTTAACGTGTGAGGACGGCCTCGTGTAATTTCATTTAATGCGTGCTCGTACAACTTCAGCTCTTCTTTTTCTTGTAAAAACTTTTCAACCGTTCCCTCTTCCATTGCAAGAATTTCAGGATCAATGTAACTCATGGCACTTCCTACTTGAGTTAGTAGGTTCTCAGCACGAGTGTTCATTTCTTGGTAATGGGAATTGGTCGTATCTTGGTCGTAGCGCATGTGTGCGTATGTAAACAATTTGCCGAAACGAGACGCTACCTCATCTTGGAGTTTTAATAGGTTATATAGTGTATCTGCTGATTCATGTAATTTACCCTGATACTCTGTAATTTGTGGAACTAGTTCTTTTACTGCGTCATACTCTTTATTCCAAGCCTCATCAGACTCAAAGATATCTTCTAATCTCCATGTGCGTTCCTCTGGTATCTCTTCGCGTTTAGGTAATTCTTTAGCCAAGTCGTACTCCTCCTTTTATCTTATCTTCTTCCATACATTTCTCTTTCGAAAGCCGAAATACCTTCTTTTCAAGAAAAAATGTTATAAGATTTATCGTTATCTATTATATACGATTCTAGATTGAACATGCTAAGTTTGTGATGTGCAACAACGCTTTGAATTTAAATCTTCAAAGCGTTGTTTTTGTACCTTTTACTCAAGCGTCTCCGACAACTTTTCCATCACCTCTCGATCTTGTCTTAAAGCTTCTGGAACAGATGTGGGAAAAGGGACATCACACACTTTCTTATACATCCCTTCTTGTTGAAACTCTAGTACACCTAATGCACACAGCAAATCTGCATATTCCTTCAATGGCTCAAAGGTATAGCGAATAAGTGGAAATGATCTTTGTTGGGAAGAAAGTTGTTTAGAAGATATAGAAATGGTGTCTCCTACTTGCACAGGATGGAGTTGGTCCACTAACCATCTTGTTTGCCACACAGAAGGCACGGGAGATAATGAAAATTGAGATTGCACAGGAAGATGTGTATAAGCGGGTAACGTACTTGGGTGAAGACGGTTGATATACAACCAGTGGCGAAACTGTATATCGTTTGGATTTTTTGAATGTCCTACTGGGCTTTTTCGGAGTTTTTGCTTTTCCCGTAACCAATAAGCACATAAAAAAGAGGGTGTGATATTTCTTTTAGGTGAGATGAGTGAAGAAAGGTTTAATTGGGAAGCTTGCATAAAGCTTAGGGACCCTAGCATTTTAGTTGTACTGATTGAATAGGGGTTCTGAAATACTGCAAATTGTCGAGCGTTGGAACAGTAGAAAAATAATGATGGGGGATACTGATCATGGAATTGATGAAAGAAAAGTTGTTCAAAAGGAGAAAGCGATAAGGTGTGTGGTTTTTTACGGTTTAATAAATTTCCTCCTAAGATCCATAAAGGAATGATCTCTTCATTATGATATCCAGCTATTCTTTTTTCGATTATTTCCGAGGAAATACGACAGCATTGATATTCGATTGCGATCCGTTTCCTTTTTGCTTTAACCAGAATGTCTGGACGTTGCTGAATTGATGGAATATAGCTCTCTAACTCCACCTCGTACCCTTGTTGTTTTAACCAGGAAAACAACTGCAGCTTACCGAGTTCATGATAGGGTCCTTCTCCTCCTTTTGCAACGCTACAATTTGAACCAGGACGATGCGCATAATGTGGAAGCATCCGAGGACCGGCTTTGATCATAACCTTCTCTCGACAGCTTGGACAATAATACGAATTGTCTCTCATTAGCTCAATATGTTTTTTGGACTGGCTATACAATAATATGGATTGTCCATGTCTATCTAATGCTCTAAGCAATAGATCACCTCCTCCCTTTTTATTCTCCTCACAGTCATAAATTCCTTCTTAAAAACAAGGATATGTTCAATTAATGTTTTCGGTTTTGGGATTGGAAGTTATTCAGCAATATGGCAGTTATGTTGAATAAGCTTGTGCGGAGTGGTTCCGTTACGTTTATGCAGATCGGCGGGCTGTGGAACGGAACCGCAGTGATATGGAGAGGAGATGCTTACGGACATCAGTTCCGTTATTTGATCTTAATATGACTTTTATGAAGATCTTACGGACATTCATTCCGTTATTTGCTTCAAATCACCTTGAAAAAGCCCATTTTGTCACAAATAAGGTACCATATGTCCGTAACGACTCTCGAAATGCCTTAAAAGTTCAAAATAACGGAACAGATGTCCGTAACGTTTAGAGCTCAAGTAACTAGGGTCCGTTAATCTCCATAAAAGCAAAAGGGTGAGGGAAACGGCAAACTCCCGCGGTAGAAAGGGCAGATGAGACTCCACAGAGAACGGAGTGAACGAGGAGGCTCAGCTGGTCTTCCGCAGGAGTATTGCCGTTTCACTGAACCCCTACCTCTCATAAAAGCAACGGACTGCTCTCAACTTATCTCGATTCCAAGTCTTCCGTATTAGGGGCTATAATGATTCACCAACTAATCTCTATAATAACCAAAACAAAAAAGCTCTCTTATAAAAGAGAGCTTTACAATAACGGTGATAATAATCGTGAAGTTGATTCCAGCATTCGTTTCCATATTGGTCTTTTTCGGAACGTTTCAAGCACGATTTCCTCTGAACAAGTTAGATCATTTAAATAATCATTTACTAGCGTGTGTGTGCTCTTTGTGCGGTATAAGAATGCATTGACTTCAAAGTTCAAATGAAAACTTCTCATGTCCATATTGGAAGTACCTATCGAAGCTAATTCACTATCAACAATCATGATTTTCCCGTGCATGAAACCTTCTTTATAAGCAAAGACTTTAATCCCCGCTTCCAATAGCTCTGTAAAATAAGAACGAGATGCATAATAAACAATGCGTTTATCAGGGCGATTTGGGACAAGAATCCTTACGTCGATGCCGCTTAATGCTGCTACTTTTAACGCTTCTAAAATATCATCGTCTGGTATGAAGTATGGAGAGGCAATCCAAATCGAATGCTTTGCCGATACAATCATGGAAAAGAAAACATGCTTTATAACTTCCCATTCATTATCCGGTCCACTCGCAATCATTTGGACCCCACCTAAACCTTCATAATCAACTAGGGTAGGTGATAAATATTCGGATGTTAAGTGGGCATGGCCTGTCATGTAATACCAGTCTTGCAAAAAGATCAATTGCAAACTTCTTACTGACTCACCTTTTACATATAAGTGCGTATCGCGCCAAAAACCAAAGTAAGCGTGCCGTCCTAAATATTCATCTCCAACATTTAACCCTCCGACAAACGCAGCATCCCCATCAACAACTACGATTTTTCTATGATTTCGAAAGTTAATCTTGTTGTTTAAAAACGGCAATCGCACAGGAGAGAACGGAACAACTTCAACCCCTGCTTCTTTCATTTCTTGTTTGTAGTCGTTTGATAACTTCCAACTACCAACTGCATCATATAAAAACCGTACCTCAACACCCTCTTGAGCTTTTTCAATCAGAATGTCTTTTATCTCTTTACCAATTTCATCATGACGGACAATATAATATTCCATATGAATGTGGTGCTTTGCTTTGCGTAGTTCATGGAGTAACCAACGGAACGTCTCTTCTCCATTTGTTAATACTTTTGTTTCTGTATTGAACGTTATAGGTGAATGACCAAGTCTTTGAGCTAGACGAAACAAAAGCTTTTGGTGATCTCCCATTTGAGCCATTTGTTCGTGTTCGATATGTTGATCCCCTTCAATTTTGCGAAAAGCTTGCTCATCTAGCTCGCCTTTTTGTTGGAACATTTTCCGTTTACGATAGTTCTGACCAAATATAATGTAAAAGAAGAAGCCTACTATCGGAAAAGCAGCCAATACAAGAAGCCAAGTTACTGTCTGAGAAGGTTGGCGATTCTCAAAGAAAATTAAAATCCCAATAAATACAGCAGACATTGTAAAGAGAATGGAGATTGTACCAAGAAGCCATCCCTGCCAGTACTGTTGCGTTAAATATAAAGTTGTTAATACAAGTGCCAAGAAAACTAAGACTTGAATCCGTTTGAACATAAGCGTGTTCCTTTCTAGTGATACCATACTTTTTAAGCTATATATATGTACCAAATAAATAACATGTTTCTCTTTCATTTTACATTCATCATTGGGATTAACCAAGAAAAACGCGGCAACCTCTTACTTGGTTGCCGCGTTTTTTATTGCTTTACTTCTCTGGGAAGTAGTGACTTAGATTGTTTAACGCATCGGATGGGAATATGACTTTCCCATATTCGGCTAAGCGATGAACAGTTAATTGTGATTCATGACCAAATTCAAGAACTTGGCTTAGCACATTTTCTTGTTGCTCATCTGTCAATACACCATCAGGGAATTGTACGAATAAATAGTACGTTCCTTCATAATGATATAATTGATCATCAACATAGCTATTGTTTTGGAAGTAATGACTGAGCTGAATTACATGTTCGAAGTCTTCGAATCCGATAACAAATGATAAAGGTGCTGTACTTTCGGATTCAAGTTCTTCGCTTTCATCCTCTTCCTTACCTTCTTTTGATTTGCTTGATTCAGAATCTAACATAGCCTCAAGTTTTTCATCCATTGGCATATCAATGGTCTTACCATCCTCAGATGGTAACTCTAGCTTATGTCCATCCTTCGAAATCTGGGCTTTGGTTACCACTATTTCTAGGCCTTTATCCATAGCCTGTACTTGAATCCATAATGGACCGTCTATATTAAAATCTTCTTCGTCGTTCACTTCATCCATCATCTGCCAGAAGAGCTGTTCACTTTTATCTCTGTTGTACCAGATCTCTTCACGGTCAAACCCACGATCTTCAATATCCATATAAGATACATAAAACTTCACGGTGTTCTCATTAATACGTTCGATTTCCATTGAACTCGCTCCCTTCTGTTCGTTTATTTTAGGTGGAAGGGATAACTTCACCTTCATATCATTACCTCTTTACTATTCACCTTACCCTAATATGGGTAGTTTCAACCATTCGATGTGCTTCATGTTTGATGTTCTTTGTTATTATTTTATGATACATGAAGGCATATTGAAAATAGAATTGCTCAATATGATGAAAAACAAACGAATGACCTACTTCAGTACTCCTTGACATCATTATCCCCTTCGACTATATTGAGAAAGTCGAGGCTATAATCGTCTAGAGTTAATTTTATATTGTATCTTATCTTACTTTCTTTGTCACTAGGGATTAGGAGGTTTTTTTCGTGGATTGGGAGATTATTCAGTCGATCCTTATCATCATTGGGATTGACATTGTGTTAGGTGGAGATAACGCCATTGTAATCGCGTTGGCCAGTCGAAACCTACCAGAGCACCAACGTAACAAAGCAATTTTCTGGGGAACAGGCTTAGCAATTGGTATTCGCGTGCTACTTACAGCGGTAGCTGTTTACTTATTAAAGATTCCATTCTTAAGTCTAATCGGTGGCTTACTACTTATTTACATTGCGGTTAAGTTATTAACGGATCATGATGATGATCCAGATATAGAAGCCGGCGACAGTCTCATGAGTGCCATTAAAACAATTGTATTTGCAGATCTTGTTATGGGATTTGACAATGTACTAGCCATTGCAGGTGCAGCACATGGTAACATTTGGTTAGTTGTAATTGGTCTTCTTGTTTCTGTACCAATTATCATTTGGGGAAGTAAGTTAATCCTTACTCTTATGGAGAAGTTTCCTGTGTTGGTCTATATCGGATCAGCGATTTTAGCTTATACTGCTGCTGAGATGATTTTAGGGGAGAGGAATTTAGAGTCCTTTTTCCATGAATACGCTTCTTTAGAGTGGATTATACCTATCGCAACCATTGCATTCGTACTTTTACTTGGTTATTTCTTTAACAAACGTAGTACTAGTGAGGCATAAATCTATTAATTTATGAAAATGTCTAGGTGAATGAGTTGCTTAGACATTTTTTATTTGAAGGGGTACTTTACTATAGCCCCCTATTGGTGAAGACTTGGATTTGAGATAATGCGGGACAATGCAGGGGGCTAACCGATGGAATACAGTGCCTACCCGACGAAAAGCAGCTTCTACCCGGCAGAATACAGTGCTTAACCGAAAGCCCCTAGCCCTCTTCTCAAACGCAATGCCCCCCTTTCATCAAAATACATTATTCCAGATAACTACCAATTAACGGAATTAAATAATATTATAACCAAAAAACCACTGCACCTATGTAGGCAAAGGTGCAGTGGTTTTTATTAGTTCACTAGACGCTGAGCTTCTTGTAGTTGGAAAGAACGTACTTTACGAGGTAGGAAGCGACGGATTTCATCTTCGTTATATCCAACCTGTAAACGCTTTTCATCAACGATAATAGGTCTTCTAAGTAGACCAGGATGTTCTGTAATCATATCAAAAAGATCTTTTAACGGAAGCTGATCTAAATCAACATCCATCTTCTGAAATACTTTCGAACGGGTAGAGATAATTTCATCCGTTCCGTCCTCTGTCATACGTAAGACTTCTTTAATCTCATCAATAGACAATGGCTCCGAGAAGATGTTACGTTCTTGGAACGGAATATCATGTTCCTCTAACCATGCTTTTGCTTTACGACATGATGTACAACTTGGAGAAGTATAAAGTGTTACCATACAATCTTCACTCCTCAATTTTTTAAATTTATAAAAAATGTATTCTTTTAATCACTTATTAGATTAAAATAAATGTAATGTAGCTATGCTTAAATTAAGTATACTACATTTCCTCCAAAAACGATAGGTATAGAAAAAAATATAATTTTTCTGTAACAAAACTTATACAAGGCCTAATATATATGTACATTTCCCCGTGAGTATTCTCAATAAACTTCTTTTTTTGATAAATATCGATTTTTTCTAACCTATATGTTCTATTTCCTTATACGTAAATATTACCCTTAAGGTTTCAAAATAAAACAAAAAAACAAGCAGGTGGCTTTAATAGCATCAACCTGCTTGTTTATTTTGTTATTTTGCTTTTTCTGGTTCCTCTAAAGCACTAAGGATATCTCCCATATCCCGGTCATCATCTAACGTTAATACTTCTTCTACAGGCTGGTAGGACTTTCCGTAGAGCTCTTTATCCTTGTACGTATGAATATTTTCATACATCTCTTTCATCTTCTCGTAAATGGATTCTTCAGGTTCGTGTTCTGGGGACCAATAGAGGATTTCCATATGGTTCAGTTCATTGGTTGCAAGGGAACGTCGTGAATAACCAATGGACTGTGCGTGTTCGAACCCTTCTTTCTGGTAGAATCGGAGGCGTTTCTCAGTGTCAGTATCATCATAATCAACCGGTTCGACCTCAAGGATAATTGGTTTCCCTTTAGCCTTCAGTTTTTCAATCAGTTGGTGCCCAATTCCTTGGCCTCGTGTTTTCGTAGAGACCCATACATAATCAATAAAGATAAAGGAATCAAACTCGGCGTACATGAGTACATGATTTTCACTTTCATCTTTTCTGTACACATCGCCTTTTTCTTTTAGTAGCATTTCCATATGCTCGCGTGACTTCATTTCCTCTACCGGGAAATACTTATTCAGCTTCTCATACCAATTCATTGATCTACTCCTTTTTGTGTAGTCTCTATCATTATAACGAAATTTCACTCTTTTGTTAAATTTCAACCAAATATATCAATTTCACGTCAACTATACCCCACCTTTTCATATATATAAACATAAGCTACAATAGCATTAGATACACAAGGAGGCGATGATCCCTGAGTAGCTTAATCTTGGATATGATGTTAGTCGGTTTTTCGATCATTGGATTGACAGCATTCCTGGCCGTAATCGTACAAGGAATTGGACAAGGACTATTTGGACGAAATCAACAAGATGAATACCTCAGTAAATCGAGATCCTTTCAAACGCATTGGCGCGGAATTGGCGGAAAAAAATCATGATAAAAAGCCTACCACTTAACATTCTAGTGGTAGGCTTTTTCGTTTTGCAGTATTTTATACTCGATTATGATTCTTTATCTAAAGGTGTATAATCAACATTTTCCGAGTAAGAGTTCAATGGATTCCATAACAAGAACTCTTGAATGCCATTTTCATTAAGGGCACGGATTTGAGCCTCTACATCCTCTTTATCATAATATTTTGTAGGTTCGTTATAGTATAACCAAGGTGCACTAAAGTCTTGAATCCACGGACGAGAAGTTGGTGGATCTTCAAGCTCACCTAAACGCTCGTTTTCAACTTTCGCATACTCTGTAACCAAACGATAAGGCTCTTTATCAGGGAATGGGATGCCAAAGTACGATGTCCAGTGTGATGGATAAATCATGGAAGATATCACATCTACGTTTTTAGAGATTTTAGTGAAGTTTTGACCAATTCCTGGTGCTTCAGGTATAGTCGCTGAATAACCAAAAATATCTACAGATACATCAACACCATAATACTCTAATTCTTTTCTAGCATACTCAACAAAATCTGTGACTGCTGTTACTCGTTTTTGTACATCGTCTAATTCTAGATCTTTATATTTTCCTTGATCATAATTTAAAACGTCATCCCGTTTTTCGAATCCTTCTGGGAAACGAACGTAGTCAAATTGGATATCTTTAAAGCCCATTTTAGCGGCCATCTTAGCAACTTCAACGTTGTAGTCCCATACCTCTTTTAGGAATGGGTTTACAAAAGACTCGCCTTTACCATTTTCCCAAACCTGACCGTTCTTCGTAAATGAAAGGTCTGGACGTTTTTTAGCTAATTTAGAATCCTTAAATACTACAACTCTAGCAATTGGATAAATATCATGCTTCTCTAACGTTTTTAACACTTCTCTTACATCTTTGATATAGTTAATGCCCACATCCTCATAAGGAGAACCTTCTTCTGGTTTAAATGTTAAAATGCCGGCATCTTCTTTAATATCAATGACCATACTATTTAGATCTGTCTCATCAACAAGCTTCAGTAATTTTTCAAAACGACTTCCACCCGCACTTGGACCAGTAACATAAATGCCTCTAACCGCATCTGGATATTCAAAATCAAAACCAGAATCATAGACAAAACGTGGTACTGGGTCTGGTAATTCTCTAGATTGAAGTTTCATTTGATTACCAGAATGAAAGACTACTTTTTGTACTTTCGTTTCTTCATCTGACTGTTTCGCTTCCGTATGTAACGGGTAAACAAGACTAACTAGGAGAATTCCTATGAGGGACAAAATCTTTAGTTGTTTTTTCTCCATACACGCATCGACTCCTGAATTTTTTTGATTTACTTCCATTATAAAAGAGAACAAACACCTTTTGGGAAAGATTTTTAAATTTTTCCTTATCTGTATATAAAATAAGTCCTTTGACTTAACTCTATGTACTCCATGATCTAACTTTACCACTATTTTCAAAACAAAAACCTAAATATGGAAATTCGATGTTTTAAATAAGCCTCACCTTAAGAAAAGATGAGGCTTACATTATTATTTAATTTCTTTTTTGTACTGTTCAAATTCTTTCGTTGTACACAGTACCCAGTGACCTGGTTTCACTTCACGGAACTCAGGCTCTTCACTTGTATCATGCTTAGATGGATCGTAATTGAAACGTTGGCGGTTACGCTCATAGTCAGGATCCGGTAATGGAATTGCAGATAGAAGGGATTGCGTGTAGGGGTGCAAAGGATTCTTATACAACTCATCACTATCTGCTACCTCAACAAGCCTACCAAAGTACATTACACCAATACGGTCAGAGATGTATTTTACCATGGATAAGTCGTGAGCGATAAACAGGTAGGTTAACTCTTTTTCTTGCTGAAGCTTTTTCAATAAGTTAACAACCTGCGCTTGAATGGATACGTCCAACGCAGAAATTGGCTCATCCGCAATAATGAAGTCAGGGTCAACAGCTAAAGCACGTGCAATACCAATACGTTGACGTTGACCACCACTGAACTCGTGTGGGTAACGTTGTGCGTGCTCTTTATTTAGACCAACTGTTTCAAGTAATTCATGAACTCTAGCTTTTCGAGCTTTGTGGTCTTTCGCCAGTCCATGAATATCTAATCCCTCTGCAATGATGTCCTCAACCGTCATACGAGGGTTTAGGGATGCATATGGGTCCTGGAAGATCATCTGCATTTTTTGGTTGAACTTCTTCATTTCATCACGGTTTTTCTTTCCGTGTACATTCTCACCATCAAATAAAACTTCACCGTCTGTAGCGTCATAAAGACGAATAATCGTACGACCTGTTGTAGATTTACCGCAACCAGACTCACCTACAAGTCCGAACGTTTCCCCTTTATAAATATCAAATGTCAGACCATCAACAGCTTTAACGACACTATGACGACCTGTTTTAAAATGTTGTTTTAAGTCTTTAATCTCTACTAATTTTTCCTGGCTCATGCGTTATCACCTTTTTCTGAGGCGCCAGTGTTTGCAAAACCTTGCATACGTTTCTTAACAGATTCAGGTGGCTCAACTTTTGGCGCATTTTCGTGTAATAACCAAGTTGCTGCGTAATGGGTATCTGAAACTTGGAAGAATGGTGGTTGCTCTTCTTCATCTATTTTCATTGCATACTCGTTACGTGCAGCAAAGGCATCTCCTTTTGGAGGGTTTAACAAGTCTGGTGGTGTACCAGGAATGGCAAATAATTCACTTTCTTCATCATCTAGTGTAGGCATAGAACCTAGAAGCCCCCATGTGTATGGGTGTTGAGGATTATAGAAAATATCATCAACAGTTCCTAGTTCTACAATTTTACCTGCATACATTACGGCTACACGGTCTGCAACGTTTGCAACAACACCTAAGTCGTGTGTAATGAAGATGATCGAAGTTTCTGTTTTATGCTGTAAATCTTTCATAAGTTCTAAGATTTGAGCTTGAATTGTAACGTCAAGGGCCGTTGTTGGCTCATCGGCAATTAACACTTTTGGATTACAAGCTAGTGCAATGGCGATTACAACACGCTGACGCATACCACCAGAGAATTGGTGAGGGTATTGGTTAATACGTGCTTTCGGATTCGGTATACCAACCATTTCCAACAATTCGACAGCACGTTTTTTCGCTTGAGAACGGCTCATTTTTTGGTGTTTAATAAGCCCCTCCATAATCTGGTTTCCAACTTTCATCGTTGGGTTCAAGGACGTCATAGGGTCCTGGAAAATCATAGATATATCGCGTCCGCGAATTTTTTGTAATTGGCGTTCGTTCATTCTGGCTAAGTCTTTACCTTCAAGCAGAACTTCACCTTGTTTAATTCGTCCTGGTGGTTGCGGGATCAGACCCATTAAGGCTTTTGTTGTAACAGATTTACCTGATCCAGACTCACCTACAATGGCTAGTGTCTCCCCTTTTCGAAGTTCAAAGCTAACACCACGGACAGCTTTTACTTCTCCACCATATGTGTCAAATGATACATGTAGATCATTTACTTCTAGTATATTTTCCATTATTCAACACCTACCTTTCTACTCACGCATCTTCGGATCAAATGCGTCACGAAGACCGTCTGCCACAATGTTAAATGCAACCATTATTAAGGAAATAATAATCGCTGGATAGATCATCAAGTATGGGAATGTTTGAAGGGATTGGAAACCTTCATCAATTAACGTACCTAATGATGCCACCGGTGGCTGTAAGCCTAATCCGATAAAGCTTAAGAATGCTTCAAAGAATATTGCACCTGGGATCGTAAACATCGTATTAATCACAATTAGGCCCGTTACGTTTGGAACTAAGTGTTTCATTATAATACGAGAGTCAGAAGATCCTAAAGTTCTAGATGCAAGAATAAACTCCTGGTTCTTTAACTTCAATACTTGCCCACGTATGATACGGGCCATCGGTATCCAACCGGTTATGGTTAAGGCAATTGTGATTGATAATATACCTGGACTTAGGATTAATATCATCAAGATTACAACTACAAGGTTCGGAATACCAACCAAGATCTCAATAATACGCTGCATGTAGTCATCGACACGCCCACCGTAGTAAGCAGAAATACCACCATATGCTACACCAATAACCATGTCAATAAAAGCAGCTAACACTGCAATATATAATGAGATTTGTGTACCTTTCCAAACACGTGTCCATTGGTCACGGCCTAATGTATCTGTACCGAACCAGAAATAGTCATCTTCAAATCCCTGGTTTGCATACACATCGAATTCAGCGTCAACAATAGCTGGTTCACCATTTGAACCATCGTTAACAACTGTCATTTCAATATTTTCTTCATCACGCTTAAAGCGATTTATAGCTCGCTCTTTTGCCTCTTCTAATGTTGGAGCTTCAAATGTTCTTTCCATGGTTCCTTGGAAGGGTAACCAATCAACATTTTCAAGACCTTGAACCTTTGGTGGTAATTTAGAACGAATCAAGTTCTGGTCATCAAATCCATAGTCATTAAAAAACGGAGCAGCTAACGCCATGAATGTGATGAAAATTAATACCCATACTCCAATAAGAGCACCCGTATTTTTCTTTAGACGCATCCAAGAATCCTGCCAAAAGGTTAAACTAGGTCTACTAATTTTTTCGCTGGTGTCATCTTCCCTTTCTAAGGGAACAAATAAGTCTTTATCGTAATCTTTGTTAGCCATACCTTACTTCTCCCCTCCAGCAAGTCGAATTCTAGGATCGATTAAACCGTAAAGTAAATCGATTAGTAGTACAATTACAATGAATAGAAAACCGATTATCAATGTAATCCCCATTATTACAGGAAAGTCATTCGTCATAACAGCTTGAACGAATGTATCACCTATCCCTGGGATTGCAAATATCTTTTCAATTACTAGGTTTCCAGTAAACAGAGAAATCGCCATTGGTCCAATGATTGTGACTAGTGGAATTAAGGCGTTACGAAGTCCATGTTTAAATAGTACCCCTAAACGGTTAACTCCCTTTGCTCTTGCCGTTGTAATAAAGTCTGAACCTAATACTTCTAGCATTTCAGTTCTCATAAAGCGCGCTCCTATGGCAATTGGGAACATTGCTACTGCAATCGTAGGCATGATGGTATATTCAAAGCCTTCCCAAAAGGCAACTGGTAGCCACCCTAATTTAACTCCAATGTAGTACTGTAATAAGCCTGCAAATACAAAGGACGGTATTGACTTACCTATAACAGCTAAAAAAGTAGATCCATAATCTATCGGGCTATTATGATATAAAGCTGAAAATATCCCGAGTAATAGACCAAATGCAAGACCAAATATTAATCCTTGTGCACCCAGCTGTGCAGATGGGCCTACGCGGTCAATAATAATTTGTGTTACGCCTCGGTTATCCTGTTGGAAGGAAACCCCTAGGTCACCTTGAGCAAGATTGGCTAAATAGTTTACATATTGAACAGGAACAGGGTCATTTAATCCATACTTTTCTTTAACGATTGTAACTTGTTCTTCTGATAACTTATCCTCCATCATTAATGGAGAACCAGGTAAAAGTTTCATTAAGAAGAATGAAAATGTTGCAATTACTAACATTGTAAGTAACATATAAACAATTCTTTGAAAAATATAACGCGCCATTCCAACACCTCCAATTTACATTTGAATGACATTTCTTGTCGAAAGTTGACGGAAAATTCACCATTGTGAAAATATTACCTTTACAAGGTAAAAGAGAGTATACGCCAACTCTAGGTGGACATATACTCTCTTCCAATTAAATTGGTTTTGAAGTTAGATTAAAATCTATACCTTCGATAACTTACTCAGCATTCTTGTTGATGTAAGCCCATTTGAATGTGAAGTCAGGACCCATTGGGTTTCTGATTACATCCTTAACATATGGCTTCCATACAGAAGCAGAAGCACGTTGGTAAAGTGGTCCAATAGCAGCGTCGTTCATAAGAACTTTTTCTGCTTCAAGGAACGTTTCGAAACGCTTAACAGGCTGAGTAGCGTACTCAGTGTTCGCTTTTTCAATTAGAGCATCATACTCTTCATTAGAGTAACCCATCTTGTTGTTTCCGCCACCTGTTACCCACATGTTTAAGAATGTGTTTGGATCAAGGTAGTCAGGACCCCAACCAGAGAACTGAATGTCATATTCCATGTTCGTGTCTAGGCGTAGACGCTCTTTAAATGGAACCTGCTTAAGTTCAATTGTAAGTCCTTCAAGATTAGATTCCCACTGGTTCTTGAAGTAAGCGTTCATGTTCTTACCAGTTTCACTGTCACCAGCAAGAAGTTCAATAGTGAGTTCGTCTTTTCCAAGTTCTTCTTTAGCTTTTTTCCAAAGCTCTTGAGCTTTTTCTTTGTCGTAAGTTAGGAAATCTCCATTGATATCACGGAAATCTTCACCTGTTTCAGGGTGAGTTACGAAATCCTGTGGAATATCACCTGTTGCTACAAGAGAGCCGTTATTTAAGATAACGTTAACTAAACCGTTTTTGTCAATTGCCATAGTTAGTGCTTTACGAGCATTTGTGTTTGCAAGTGCTTCGTGGTGTTCTTGGTTGTACTTGAAGTAGAACAACACGTTTTGTGGATTAATTTCAAAGTTAGGGTTGTTACGATACTCATCTACGAATTCTGCAGATAGACCAGTAGCGTCAACCTTGTCAGTTTCATAAAGGTTTACAGAAGTTGCAACGTCTTTTACAACTTTGAAGTTGATTTGTTCAAGACTTACAGCATCAGCATCCCAGTAATCAGAGTTTTTCTTGAATGTCCAACCTTCACCATGGTTCCACTCAGAAAGAACGAATGGTCCATTATAGTAAATGTTGCCTGCTTCAAGAGCGAAATCTTCGCCGAATTCTTCAACAGCTTTTTTGTTGATCGGTAGGAATGTACCGAAAGCTGTTAGAGATTCGAAATAAGGAATTGGTTTTTCAAGAGTTACTTTAAGAGTTGTTTCGTCTACAGCTTCAACACCAAGCTTATCTAATTCCATTTCGCCTTTGTTGATTGCTGTTGCGTTTTTAATAACGCCACCCATCATGTATGGACCGTACTCAGAACCTGTTTCTGGATCTACTGCACGTTTCCAAGCATATACGAAGTCGCTAGCTACAACAGGGTCACCGTTAGACCAAGTTGCATCTTCACGTAAGTTGAACGTCCAAGTAAGAGCGTCTTCACTTACTTCGTGATCTTTAGCAATACCTGGTTTGATTTGTGCATTTTCACCTAGACGGTAAAGACCTTCCATAGTAGAACCAAGTACTTGGAATGCAACCGCGTCAGTTGCCATTGATGGATCTAGTGTAGGAATGTCAGCACCTTCAGTTAAGTTAAGTACTTGTTCGCCGTTAGGGCCGTCGGATTTAGTTTCTTCTCCGTCGCCTTCATTGCCATTACCTTCAGTGTCTTCGCCTTCATTATTTTCGCCTGTTTCTGTTTCGCCGTTTCCGTCGCCTTCACCAGCGTTTTCGCTGTCACCGCCGGAACAAGCAGCTAGAAACATAGATAGTACTAGAGTTAGTACTAACAACAACCATTTTGTCTGTTTCATTGTAAAAAATGACCTCCCCTAATGATTATGTTCAAAAGTTTTTGCAGCAGTTCTATCTGCCACAACTAGAATTATACAAGTTTTCGGACAATTTTGCACCACTTTTTTTGCAAAAATTTTATAAAATCCTTTAAAAATTACGTTTCAATGACAAAAAATAGGTCTATTATCCTATGTTTTTTAATATTTTGTATTTTGCTTTTTTCTATTTATAAAGTGAACTGCATAATTTCACATCATTCTATTTTTTTATCAGCATTCTATCAATTCATATTTGTATAGCTTTGCATATAGCATGCAATTTTCTTTACTTCAACAATTTTCTGTCTATTTACATTCATCATATCCTTTTAAAAAAATGTAATCGTGGTATAATCTTATTAGATAAAAACGCTCTAAGATTTTATTTCTTTCTATATAAGGGCATAATTACAATTACATGTTCTTACGGTAAAAATCATTTAAGAAAGGTTGATATTTATGGCGCTTTTTCAAAACAAGTGGTCATTCTTATCTTTGAATGTTGCACTTAGTCTTATCCTTTTTGCATTCATCTCTCCTGTTTATGATCTGCAGAGGTACATTAATAGTCTTTTTTATGTTTCTTACTTCTACCTCTTCTTTGGGCTCATCATGTTCGTAATAAAAGGGAAATTCTTGGATGGGATCACTTATAGTTTCCGACGAGTCGGTAACAGGCTTTCAAAGAATACCGATTATCTTGATGATTGGGAAAGTAAACCGATGCCTTCAGAAGTTGTGAGTCCATCTGTTATGAAAATGTTCTTTTTCCAGGGTACTGTCTTAACGATTGCTATGTTGCTGTTACTTGGTTATTTTTATCAAATGTAATTTGTTACTTGATTTCAATTGGATTATTATCTATAATTTGAACAACAATTTTACATGAAGCGATGAGAAAGTGAGTACATCTTATCCTCTGTTCCAAGAGAGTCTGTCATGGTGGAAGCAGATAACAAGGTAAGATGGAAGTGGGCTTTCGAGCTGTGCTTTTGAACAATTAAGTAGGAAGCACCGCGTTCCAGGCGATATTGGATAAAAGTGATCTCTATCTAATGAGATAACTAGGGTGGCACCACGGTTCATTCGTCCCTACATGCATATGTAGGCGAATGAACCTTTTTTATTGTTAGAAAATTTAAATGAGGTGAAGAACATGAACACGATTTTTTCAGGAATACAACCAAGTGGAACATTAACGATCGGGAACTACATTGGAGCAATGCAGCATTTCCCTCCCCTACAAGAAGAAAACAATTGTTACTTCTGCATCGTAGATGAGCATGCCATTACCGTTCCCCAAGACCGATTGGAGTTAAGAAAGAACATCAAATCACTTGCAGCTCTATACATTGCTTCTGGAATTGATCCAGAGAAATCAACGCTTTTCATTCAATCAGAGGTTTCAGCACATACGCAATTAGGTTGGATGTTACAATGTGTTGCTTATATCGGTGAACTTGAACGTATGACACAATTTAAAGATAAATCATCAAAGTCAGGTAAAGAAGGTGTATCTGCTGGCCTTCTTACGTATCCTCCATTAATGGCATCTGACATATTGCTTTATGGAACAGATATTGTACCTGTTGGTGAGGATCAGAAGCAGCACTTAGAACTCACACGCAATCTTGCTCAGCGTTTTAACAACAAATACAATGATATTTTCACCGTACCAGATGTACAAATTTCTGAAGTTGGAGCTCGTGTGATGTCCCTTCAAGAGCCAACGAAGAAAATGAGTAAGTCTGATGATAACCAAAAAGCATTTATTTCTATGCTTGATGATGAGAAGACTATCGTAAAAAAGATCAAGAGTGCTGTAACGGACTCTGAGGGTATTGTAAAATATGATGTTGAAAATAAACCTGGAGTATCAAACTTATTAACGATTCATTCCAGTTTTTCTGGTAAATCAATTGAAAGCTTAGAGGCTGAGTTTGATGGAAAAGGCTACGGGGACTTTAAACAGGCTGTTGCAGACGTTGTCGTTGAAGCGATGCGCCCAATCCAAGAGCGTTATTATGAACTAATGGATTCTGAAGAATTGGACGACATTCTTGACCGTGGTGCAGAAAAAGCTAATTATGACGCACAGAAAATGCTACGTAAGGCTAAGAAAGCTATGGGGCTTGGACGAGTAAAGAAGAAGAAATAGAAGCTAAGTAACAATAAAGGGGGCTGACCCACTATATGTAGTGGTGTCAGACCCCTTTATTTACTTCTTGGTTATGTTCTAGCTCCCATAGCTTTTCAAAGAAAGGTTGTCCTTTTACAAGTTTTCGACAAAGCTCTGCGTGTGCCGGGCTCCACCCATCCTGAATGCCATCATATAATGTCTTCCACGCCTGCTCGAAATTCAATTTGTGAATGAACGCAAACTGAGTAGGATCCCATTCCGTTAACCAATAGCGGACTTCAGGTAAGTTTTGCGTTGTTTTGAGTTGATCAAGTGTCATCATGAGAAGTTGTTTAAGTTGTCTTTCTTTTCGGGTCAACCCAATCATATGCTCTGGATGTGGTGAAAGAATGTGATATTCCTTCTTATCCAAGGCCTTTTTAAATTGGTAGGACTCCGGATCATGTGATTCGATCATGTCATAGACTAGTCTCTCCTGTCTTGGAATGAGCCTACTTTTTCGTACAGGAAGGTTGTATCCCATCGTGTCTACAGCTAACACATTGGATCCATCTGTAACCACGAATGCATATTCAAGTGATATACGTTCCTGATTTTTTCGAAGATACGCTCGTTTATAAACATGATCTAACAATGATTGTGGTAAGTCTTGGAGGTCGTTTTCAATGTAGTTATAAAGTGATGCTTGTACATATAATAATGGTACCTGGTCCAAAAGCTCAATTCCATCTTCCTTACGCCATTCATGAAATGGACAAACATTATATCCGTTCTCTTCTCCTTCAAACCAATTCACCCATACGTCATGTAAATATAGCATATGAAACCCCCACTTTTTTCTAAACGTTTTCTTCTGTAGCCATCAGTATGACCAAGCATGGAAATTTTATTCGAATGAATGTAAGATTTAGGAGGATTCTTGAGGTAAAAAAAATGTAGCTAGCGTAATCATGAAGATTCCGAGTGGAAAAAGGTAACATTCTGGTCGTGATTTCAAGAATATCAAATAGTCCATCCACCCAAACCCAGCAGGTAATAAATTTAAATACGTTATCATGGTGACACCACCTGACACCGCAAATCCGAAGCCAATTAGAAACATGAATATTGGTCCCAAGAACACCCCTCCTAAAGCTTGTCCGCACCAGTTTCTTCTATAATATATGAACGACATCACCCCCATATTCCCCTCTCTTTATACGAATAGGTGATAATATGGGATAAGAAAAGCGTAACCTTAGGAAAGTTTTTGAAGTCTAGATAAAAATGCTAAGACTTATTTCATTTAAAAAAAAGCCTCTTTACTTCAGACGGAAGAAAGAGTAAATTAATAACTAAGTGGTTTTTATGAAGAGGAGGTACAAGATGGCTGGAGGCCGCATCGTAAGACGAAAAAGATTGAGAAAACGTAGAAGAAAGCTTCTCTTTTCCATCATGATTGTACTTTTCTTAGGTATGGTTGGGTATACAGCATTTCAGGTAGCCGCCGGTCAGGACCAAGGTGCTGAAAATGGTGGTTATACTAAAAATGAAAAAGAGAATGACGATAAGACTGATTTCGAAAAAGAGCAAAATAAAAATGGAGATAAAGAGCAACTAGAAGACAATAAAATAAACGTTCTTCTTGTCGGAAGTGACCAACGTGATAAAGAAGTGGATCGTACAGACACTATAATGATTGGTCAATATGATAAAGATTCAGGTGAAACTAAACTTGTTTCTATAATGAGAGACACTTATGTGAACATTCCAGGTTATGGTTACAATAAAATTAACGCATCATATGCTTATGGTGATATTCCATTGTTAACGAAAACCATTCAACAGAATTTCGGTATTCAAATTGATCATTTTGCCGAAGTAAACTTTGAAGGTTTCAAACATATCGTAGATGAAATTTCACCAAAAGGTATAAAAATAAATGTAGAAAAACGTATGAAATACCAAGATAATGCTGGAGACGTTAATATTGACCTACAGCCTGGTGTACAACGCCTAGATGGTGCTCAGTTACTGGATTATGCTCGCTTTAGAGCAGATGCTCAGAGTGATTTCGGACGTGTAGAGCGTCAACAAAAAGTCATAACAAGACTAAAAGAAGAAATGTTATCTCTTACTAAAATTCACAAAATCCCTAAAGCTATAGGGATGGTTACCTCTTATGTGAATACAGACATGACAAAAGCAGAAATCGGTGGTTATGGAACAAAATTCATTACAAATCATGATGATAACATTCAAAAATTACGCATCCCTGTAGAAGGTTCTTATTGGAACGAAAGATATGAAGGTGTTGGCGCAGTTCTAGCTCACAATGAGAAAACGAACCGCGATGCTTTACAAGAGTTTTTAGGTGTTAAAAAAGAAGAAGTTGCTAAGAAAGAAGAAAGCGGAGACGCCAGCTAAGCTGGATCTCCGTTTTTTTGTGTATTATGTGAGCATATTGAATGGGGTGAATTATATTTTGGCGTCCATTATTTTGTCTTTGCGTCGGTCTCATTGAATTTGGCATGACTCTCTATTTTTGTGCGTCTGTCCACCACCTGTGAGCGTCATAATTGTGTGCAAACTTTCTCTCCCCACATAAAGCATCAAAAAAACACATGGCCTCCAAAGGAAACCATGTGTTCTCCACTTATTTACGCTTCATACTTTTTAAAGATCAGTGTTGCGTTGTGACCGCCGAAACCTAATGAGTTACTCAATACAGCTCCTACATCAAGCTTCTTCGGTTCATTTGGTACGACGTCCAGGTCACAGTCGGGATCTGGATTTTCGTAGTTTGTTGTTGGTGGTACCGTTTGATCCAAGATGGACTTAATGGAGATGACCGCTTCAATTGCGCCAGCTGCTCCAAGTAAGTGTCCCGTCATAGATTTTGTAGAACTCATTGCCAACTCATAAGCATGGTCACCGAATACAGATTTCACTGCTTCTGTTTCATACTTATCATTTAGGGCTGTTCCTGTTCCGTGAGCGTTCACGTAATCTACTTGGTTCGGATCTAACTCAGCGTCTTCCAGAGCTTGCGTCATAGCACGAGCTGCTCCTTCGCCTGTTGGCGCTGGAGATGTGATGTGATAAGCATCACCTGTTGAGCCGTAACCTACGATTTCAGCATAGATTGTTGCGCCACGCGCTTGCGCAGATTCTAGAGTCTCAAGTACAAGAATTCCAGAACCCTCACCCATTACGAAGCCAGAACGTTCTTTATCGAATGGACGGCTTGCTTTGTTAGGATCTTCTACTGTAGATAGTGCCTTCATAGAAGAGAAACCTGCAAATGACATTGGTGTGATCGGTGCTTCTGCTCCACCTGCGATCATGTAGTCAGCATCTCCACGTTCGATGACTTTAAATGCATCACCAATTGAGTTTGCGCCTGATGCACAAGCTGTTACGGAACAAGAGTTAATTCCTTTTGCTCCCGTAGCAATGGAAACTTGTCCAGCAGCCATGTCTGGAATAAGCATCGGTACGAAGAAAGGACTTACACGACGAGCTCCTTTATCCATGTACTTACGGAACTGATCATCGTACGTTGTCATACCTCCAATTCCAGAACCAATCCATACGCCTGTACGGTGTGCAATATCTTCATTAATGTCTAGGTCAGCATCTTTAATAGCCATTAGAGCTGCTGCTAGTGCATATTGCGTGAATGGATCCATACGGCGAGCTTCTTTTTTATCAAAATAATCGCCTGGCTCGAATTCCTTTAATTCTGCTGCTACTTTTGCAGGGAATTCATCCTTGTCCACTTTTGTTACAGGTGCAATACCTGATTGTCCTTCTAATAAGCTTTTCCACATTGTATTCACGTCGTTACCGAGTGGGGAAACAGCCCCCATTCCTGTAACTACTACACGTCTTGAACCCATTTGAATATCCTCCTCCAATTAGATTCCATATCGTAATGCGACAGCGCCCCAGGTTAAACCTCCACCGAAGCCGACAAGCACTACAAGATCGTTATCTTTTATTTTACCGTTTTCTACGTTCTCTGATAAGGCAATTGGGATAGATGCAGATGATGTATTTCCATAACGTCTTACGGAATCAGCCATTTTATCTTCTGGAATTTCTAAGCGTTGACGCGCTGCTTCCATAATACGAATGTTCGCTTGGTGCGGGATTAAGAAATCTACATCTTCTTTTGTTAAGCCTGCTTTTTCAATAACACTGATCGATGATTCAGGCATTTGTCGAACAGCAAACTTAAAGACATCACGTCCACTCATTTTAATGAAGGCATCTTCTTTTGATTGGTACAGGTGCTCAGCTCCTGTACCATCTGAACCCAATTCAAATGATAGAATTCCTTTTCCTTCACTTACCGGACCGAGAACGGTAGCTCCTGCTCCATCTCCAAATAAAACACAGGTATTTCGGTCTGTCCAGTCTGTAATTTTTGATAATTTTTCAGCACCAATGATTAGGACGTTCTCATAAGCACCTGTTTCAATAAATTGCTTAGCTGTAATCACTCCGTACATAAACCCGGCACATGCTGCAGCTAAATCCATGGATGCAGCGTTTTTTGCACCTAGTCGAGCTTGTATATGATTCGCTACAGATGGGAAAGGCTGATCTGGTGTTACGGTGGCAACTAGAATTAAATCCAAGTCTTCACCAGATAAGTTTGCTTTGTCTAAAGCTTTAACGGCTGCTTCATAAGCCATATCTGATGTTTCCATTTCATCAGTGGCAAAACGACGTTCCTCGATCCCAGTTCGGGTACGAATCCATTCATCATTTGTATCCACGAGTTTTTCCATATCAAAATTGGTAAAAACTCGTTCAGGGACATAATGTCCAGTCCCTAAAATACCTGCACTCCTCATATGGTCATCCCCTTAATGGTAGTATATAATATCAATTCTTATGACTTGGTACTAATTTTAAGTGATCTTTTTTTAACTTGCAAGTGGATCTCTTCGTCATCATTAGACACTAGCCCTTTCTCGGTCAAGCATTTACCCATACTATACTCATAAGGAGGTGTGCACCGTGGCGAAACAAAATGATTCATCCAAGAGTCATGAACCCCTGGATTTTAACCAATTTATGTTCGGGCGGCCGGCTAATGAGAAGCAATCAACTTCTCAACAAGAAGACGACGAGTCATTTGATATCTTTGATACGACCTCTACCATATTTGAAACTTACCGCCAACTTTCTCCTTACTTTGAACATATCACGAATATGATCAAAAAAATGAAATAATGGTACCGTGAACGACCCGTGTTTTGTCGTGTAATTCGACAAAAAACGGGGCGTACGCGGTACCATGTTTTCACATCTCATGTGGGAGTTGTCCAGTTTTTTTGTATTGTTGGACAGCTGATTTAACTTTATCAACTAATGGTTCAGGTATATTTGGGCTAAATTTCCCTAACGTAATCGCATTGTCTTGAAAATCAAACGTTAAAATGCCTGATTTCAATTCCCCTTTGTTAAACTGTTTCGCCGTTTGAACATATAAACGATCTACATGCTGAATCGTACTTGTTAAGATGGTATTTGGAGCAATGTCTGATTGGTCACTTACATACCCAATAGCATGAAATCCATCTTCATTCATTTGCCTAATTAAAGGTACGCTAAAGCTATCACCTGCTGGATAATAAACATCCACATTTTGAGACTTCATCTGATTGTAAATCTGTTTCGCCCGCATTTTGTTGTCCCAACTTCTTACGTATCGAATAGTTACATCTACATTTGGGTTTTGATACTTGACTCCTTCATAAAATCCTTCAACTTCAGGTTGCCACTCATAAGCAGCAATTATCCCCACGTGGTTTGTCTTTGAAAAACCACCTGCAACCATACCACCAAAGAAGCCCATAGCATGTGCGCTAAAATTTAAGCTTGTAATGTTTTCGCCTTTTATATTCCCATTAAAATATACAAAATGAATATCAGGATAGGCTTTTTGTATTTCATCAAAATACTGTCCAAAATGACTGCCATGACCGAATACAAGATTTACACCTTTTTGCGAGAATTCTTGGACGGCTTTATGTGTAGCCTTTTTCGTTTGAATATGTTCTTTAAAATACACATCAACATCGAGCTCTTCTTTTATTTGAAGAAGGCCCTTATATCCTTTTTGACCCCAAGCTTGATCATGGACTGTATTCTCCACAAGCATGCCTACCTTTTGAATTTTGCCTTTTCCCATCGTATCAGCACAACCCGATAATACACCCATCACTAGGACGGATATGAGAAGCAAACGCGGCAACATATAGCGCACCCCACTTAAACTCTGTCATTCCTGTCGCAACTTAATCTAGTCATATTGTATCGTTAATCCCTAGGCTCGTAAACGTTTGCACATAATCGTTTACTGAATCTTAATAATAGGATGGAAATCTTTTTTGATGATCATTCACCATTTTCATCCCTTTTTCTAGAGATACTGTTGGAGCTATGCACTTATCATTCCGATCTTCATTGCTTTCCATTCCGACTTTGATGAGACCACCATCCCATGGTTGTGTAACAATTGACTTTAAAGCTTGGGTTATATCTGTAATATAAACACTTTTCTCGGTTATAGATGTTGTATCACTTGTCATCCAGGGTCCATACACGTGAGGTAATTCTATAGTGGTCCATAAATGTTTAGATCGGCACGGTCCGTCTAAATTCAAGCAAATATAGTTGGATGCAGGAATTTCTGTTAGCTTTTCGAATGGAGGGTTATTATTTTGATCATCAATTACGATTAGGGCATCGATATGTTCTCCTGCATCCATTTTTAGAGCTTCTTCAACTGATTCAACTCGTGAAAAGTTAGCGTTTCGTCCTACAAACATCTCAAGTGTTTCCTTTTGTTCCGTATCAACTAAATCAATTCCAATTACGGTCTCACCGTCATCTAGCCACTCTCTTATCAAGTGAAAACCTACCCATTGAAAACATCCCCATACCATTTTCGTCATAACGTTCCCCTCCTATTGCATCCTATGAAATGTTATTCACAGACATGAGTTTAATAAGGGTGTTCGAGCGTTGATTCATAAGATCTTAAAAACTGAAGAACAGTTGATGTGACTCTTGGCAAAATAGGCTGGATAGCCAGCTTTAATTCAACTGTGTGTTCCGCTTCTTGTTGTTGCTCTTCAAAACGTCGACTATGATTGTGAACCGTATAATATGGGTTCGCTACATCATGAAAAATAAGCACAGGGGAAGATGTTTCAGGCATTTGATAGTTGTTTATAATTTCATGATCAATATGGTTTTCATCAACTTCATAAGATTGAGCTAATTCTTTTTTAAAACGTTTAAAATATAGCTGGTTCATTTGTTCTTGTTCATAAAGAGCTTTTAAGCTGAGACAGGGTGTAAAGAATGTCAGTGAGCGGAAAGCCATATTGTGTTTCTCTTGCCAATGCAAAGCTGTTAAAGCTCCCATACCTTCTGCAACAACATGAATATAAGGGTTTACTGTCACTTGACGACGAACGTGTTGATAAAGTTGATTCAGTAAGTGTACAGACTTTTTATTCCCCCATGCATTTCCATACAGGTGACTTGTAAATAAGGTGTATCCTTTATCTAAGAGATAGTGAATGAACTTCGAGCGTTCCGGATGTTCCAGCCAAAACGCTTGGTTGTCTTCAACGTAGTGTCCTGAATCCCCGAGGTAAAGAACAAGATATCCATTAGGTTTTTCTGGAATATGGAGAAGACAAGGCTGGTTATCCAGGCGGAATGCTCTTGTCATTGATGTTGACGATTCGTACATGTTTTTATCATCCTTTTTAAAGGGATTCTATCCTCTATAATGTATGTTATTGTTAAAAA
Organism: Pontibacillus sp. HMF3514; assembly: GCF_009858175.1. Taxonomy (GTDB): domain Bacteria; phylum Bacillota; class Bacilli; order Bacillales; family BH030062; genus Pontibacillus. Next base: position 970,478 of record NZ_CP047393.1, on the reverse strand, counting down.
TTCGTATGGTTACACGCCTTTGTATGAAAAAGAATGTGATTTGGTGAAAGATTTTTTTGTTTTGATGGCGATCTGAGCTCTGGTTCGGGCGGTTTTCCCCTTTGTTCGGGCGCTCTTTGGTTAAGTTCAGGCTGTTTTGACTTGTATGTGGGTGGTCTTTGTTTAAATTCGAGCGGTTTCACCACAGATTCGGACGGTTATTATACCTATTCAGGCGAAAGCACCTAATGGTCGTACCCCTTGGTCAGAAAAACTCTCACAAGAACGATGGAATTTTATTTATTTTTTTGTAAACGTTTGATAAACTTAAATCAGAATGTCGAAACAGAGGTGAGATCGATATGCGTTTGTTATGGACTATTATTTGGAGTTTTTTACTAAGCAGCATGGTTACATATGTAGTTAGCTCCATGCAAGGTGGTTCCTTTACATGGTCGGCTGTTATCGTATCTACGATTGCATTTGTACTAGCCGTTGTTGCTTTAGGTGAAGGGGCTCTAAAAGAAGAAGCCGAATAAAAGATCCTCCTTCCATTTGAGGAAGGAGGATTTTTTTGACTCTTGAGCATGCATCCTACTGTGATGGATGCTTTTATTATGAGAAAATCAAGGCTTACGTTTGTATGTCCAAACACGGTCTTTATTGGAGTTTGACGGAAAGCTTTGGCCTGCATTTAAGTGAATTTGCTTTGGCCCTTTAACCATACTTCCTGTTTCTCCAATTTCTACATACACTCCGTTATTTGGTGCTTTGTCGCCATGCTTAAACTGATGTCTCTGTCCCATATCTCATACTCCTTTTTGGTATAGGATATAGGTCTAGTTTGACTCAGTGGTGTAGAATTATACGGGTGGAAGGATTTAGTACCACGGTAATGCGCTGATGGCAACGAGTGCTGCAAGTGGTAAGATAAGACGTCTGAATCGGTTTGGTGGAGCATAACCATATCCGTATGGTGCGCCATATCCATAACCGCCATAAGCTCCATATCCGCCATATCCGCCTGGCGCATAACCGTATCCATATTGGCGTTCATCTGTATCTCTCGTTTGGGATTGTTGCTGCTCTTGTTGTTTTCGCTCTTCATCCGTTAGAGGGACAGCTAAGTAAAGGTAATCACCATCTACCCCAGTTACAATGCCATCAATGTTTTGGCCATCTACCGTTTGGGCAAGGACATATTGATTCATATGTTTATTACATAAGGAATACATATGGTGATAATTCGTATTTTGATTCTTTCTCCCTTTTTTCATGCGAACAACCTCCTTATCGTTAGGGTATTCACCCATGGAGGAATGTGTGAAAAAAGAAAAGCGCAAGCGCCCGTTTAGCAACGAAGGGACTGGACTGAGCCCGTAGTGAGATTAACCAAACTTGATGATTGGCAAGCCGGTAGGCGAAGACAGAAGCTTAGTTGCCGTGGTACTTTGCCCAAGTCCATTCGTTTCTGGGCGCTGGAGCTAGACATCTAAAAATATACGATTTAAGGACAAGAACTACTCATAAAAAACGAACTCATATAGATATTGAAGGAGGAAATGTCGATGGAACTTGTGGACAAGCTCATACTTTTATTCCAATACTTATTCTTAGGCGTGTTTCAAGGATTTACAGAACCAATCCCGATCTCTTCAAGTGGTCACCTTGTTATTTTACGTGATCTCTTTAATCTTGAACTAGGTGGGTTGATGTTCGAGGTCTTCGTAAACTTCGGTTCCTTGGTTGCTGTTTTAATTGTCTATCGCAATGATCTGATCCGACTGATAAAAAATGGTTGGGGATTTCTGTTCCAAAATCAGCGTGATGAAGAAACTTCTAATGATTTTCGTTTCATTCTATATCTCATTATCGGAACCATCCCAGCTGCCGTGTTAGGTATTGTATTTGGGGATTGGATTGAAAATACGTTCGGTGAATCTGCCAAGTTAGTTGGAATCACTCTAATTGTTACAGGGATCGCGCTATGGATTATACGTAATTTAAAAGGAAGCAAAGGTGATGGTGACCTTTCCATATGGGATGCGCTCATCGTAGGATTTGCCCAAGCTGTTGCATTAATGCCAGGTATCAGTCGTTCAGGAGCTACCATTGTAGCTGCAATGCTGATTGGGACGAAAAAAGCTACAGCCCTTCGTTTTTCATTCTTACTTTATATCCCTGTTAGTCTAGGAACGGTTGTGCTTAACATTGATGAATTTATCAACAGTGGCGTCTTTTCCACAATGCTGATCCCATACTTGCTAGCATTCCTAGGGTCGATCGTTGCATCCTACTTTGCGCTTAAGTGGTTTATCAATGTTATGAAAGAAGGTAACCTAAAGTACTTTGCATTCTACTGCTTCATTGTAGGGACATTGGTTTTCTTATTTCTTTAATGAATATTAAAGCAGTATCTCTTATTGAGATGCTGCTTTTTCTTTTGCACACATCTTTTATGTTTCACTTTCTTCATTTAGGGATAAATTAATACTAAAAGGAGGTTCAAGTCATGTTTTGGGCAATTATTATTTTGATTATCTTGTGGTTACTTGGCTTCACAATTATAGGTAATGGCCTAGTTCACTTCTTACTTGTATTCGCACTTGTATTACTTATTGTGCGCCTTATCCAAGGAAGAAAACCTTGACGTAAAACCTGAACTCAAACACTGAACAAATAATTCCAACCTACACTTTATATAGGTTGGAATTTTTATTTTTATAAAAAATCTATCCTTTTAGTAACAAAGAGAGAATGGATTCTCTCGTGTAGGCACTACTTTCTCCACTAAAAAACTGACCACTCTTATGAGCGGTCAGTTTGTAGAAAAATCAGCCTCCAGATACGGGTGGAATAAAGGCTACGGTGTCTCCTTCTTTCAGTTCCGTATCCATATCTGTGTATTCTTGGTTTACAGCTACTGTTGCGTTGTCTAAATCAAGTAAGCCGTAGTTTTCTTTTAAAATCGATTTTACGTGACCAACAGGTTGTCCCGCTGCGTCTACATCTACTGATTCACGTCCTGCTGCTTCTTGGAATTGTGCAAATAATAATACTTTAACCATTTATAGATCCTCCTGTTCTGGATGTCCGGATGGGTAAGCTATGGTCTCGAGTTGATCCCCGATCCATTGTTCTCCATCTTCCCAATGCTCTTTTTTCCAGATCGGTACAATTTCTTTGATTCGTTCAATGGCATATCGGCTAGCGTCATAAGAATCCGCTCTGTGGGGTGTAGATACGGCAATGACTACAGCTATGTCCGATATAGAAAGCTCGCCAATTCGATGGGCAATCGAACATCTAGCTTCCGGCCACCTTTCCTGAATCTCATCTCCGATCTGTGCTAATTTCTTTTCAGCCATTGGCACGTACGCATCATACTTTAAATATAGGGTGCGTTTCCCTTTCGTGAATTCGCGTACCGTGCCGATAAATGTATTAATTGCGCCAGCCTCTGGCCTTACAATGTTTTTTACCACATCATCAATAGAGATAAACTTATCGGTAATCCAAAATCGTTTATTTTCCATCCAACTCCCCCTTGATCTGATTTTTGATTATCCTTATGTATGTTTCTTCTTCTTCCCTTGGTACACAAGGGACAGAATCATGTGAAATGGTTCCACTAGTCACAATGCCATAAATGTTCTTTACTTCTTTTAACAATTTCACATCACGATCATCACGCAACAGCACCCACTTGGGATATGGTTCAGATTTATACCCTTCCACTAGCACAACATCCAATCCTAGAGGTTGATAAAGGTTAAGTAGTTCATCCAAACTCCAGCTCTTTTCCCGAACATTCCACTGAAAGACTCCTTCCCCTTCTACACCACTCACTACTGCCCCTGCATCAAAATGTCGTGAACTATCTGTACCATGATCAAGCTTGTCAGGTTCTCCACCATGACCATGATGCTTTAGGGTACCAACTTTTAATCCCTCTTTTTGCAATGCTTTAATTAATGATGTGATAACAGAGGTTTTGCCACTATTTTTGTATCCAACAACCTGCAGAATCACAAAAGGGTATTCCCTCATTTCTATCTCCCCTTATAATAAAAATTCCCTTGCTGGACGTGCCAACAAGGGAATGGTTGAAAAGATCAATCCGGAATACCTAGAGCGATTTTCGCATAGCGTGACATTTTGTCTTTCGTCCAAGGTGGATTCCATACAATGTTTACGTCTACATCTCTGACTTCTGGAAGATCTGTTAAGCAACGTTTCACATCTTGTTCAATTGTAGCAGCTAGCGGGCACCCCATAGCTGTAAGTGTCATCGTTACGTTTGCTAGTCCTTCATTGTCTAGCTCTACATCATATACTAAACCGAGATTGACGATGTCGATTCCAAGCTCGGGGTCGATTACATTCTCAAGTGCACCAAACATATTTTCTTTCATTGCTTCAGTAGTCATAATTTTGGTTTATCCCCCTTCGTTACATTCTTAACCACCATTATAACGAAAAATCTCTCAAATGCGCAAGCCTCCGGGTAGTGACGTGTATAGCCACCAAACCCTACATATGTAGATCAAACCAATTCACAGTTTCATGAATCGCATATAGCGAAACTTTATGATCTCGTCCCACTTCACGTAAAAAACGAATATTTTCAGGGTTTTTGTAATGGGAAATCGCATCATTGTAAAAACTATATGAATGATCAAATGGCACAACTTGATCTTCTTCACCGTGCCAGAAAAAGATTGGACGACCTACTAACTTATCAACTTGTTTCGAGAGATCGATTTTTTCCAACGAGCGAATAAGTTGTTGCTGTTCTTCTTCCGATAATGGCACTTCTACTTCCATTTGTTTTAGCATAGCTACTTGTTCTTCTGCAAAACGCACAGGTTGAGGCGATCCCATTAGAACTGCCGCGACTTTAATCCAATCAAACTGAGTTAAGGCAGCGCTTGTTGTAATACCACCCATACTTGTACCGGCCAATCCGAACTTATCCTCTAAGATAAGATTTTGTGCCTGAAGTTCTTGATAGAGCATTGGAAGTTCTTTTAGATTCTGTAAAACAACTTCCCATAACTTATAGGAAACTTCTTGATTAGAAAGCCCCTCTGCTCGCTCTCCATGTAAGTAACAATCGGGCAAAATGACGCGATACCCTTTTTCTGCTAATAAATAAGCTAGTGGTAAATTTTGTTCCTTAGCACTTGTTATCCCATGTATGTACGTTATAACCGGAAGTGGCTGTCCCTCTTTTTTTGAATCTTCAATAATAAGGGCAGGTATGTGTGCTATTGTTTCACGTTTTATTCCAATCATGCTTTCTGGTCCCTTCCTTTTTCACAAAATTGCATATTGATATCCATATGCTAACACTCCAAATTGGGAAAAGAAAGAATAATGATCCTTTACATAGATATGAAACAAGTTATAAACTTAAGGTCATACGAGGTGATGAATTAATGGAAAAGCATTTAATTGCATTAGATTTAGACGGAACTTTGTTAACGGATGATAAGAAGATTAGCGAACGAAATAAACAAGCTATTCAAAAAGCTAGACAAGAAGGTCATATTGTAGCCATTGCAACTGGGCGACCTCATCGTGCAAGTATTGATTACTATAATGAGATGGACCTCGATACGCCGATGGTGAATTTTAACGGAGCCCTCATTCACCATCCGAATAACAGCATGTGGGACTCCATTCACTCCCCGATGTCCATTCGTACAGCACGTAAAATTGTACATACATGTAAAGAATTAGGCGTGAAAAATGTACTCGCTGAAGTACGTGATGATGTATTTTTAGACCGTTATGATGAAGAGTTATTAGAAATTTTCCATACGTCTGGTACACCTATTACGATCGGTGATATACAGCACCATCTAAACGAGGACCCAACTTCCATTTTGATTCATCCACATCCCGAACAAGTGCCTGATCTACGAAAGCATTTGGATGATCAACATGCAGAACTGATTGATCATCGCAAATGGGGCGCACCTTGGCACGTTATTGAAGTTGTTCGAACTGGCTTAAATAAAGCGGTTGGTCTTCATAAAATTGCTCACTATTACCACATTCCGCAAGAGCGCATTATCGCTTTTGGTGATGAAGATAACGATTTAGAAATGCTTAAATATGCTGGTGTTGGTGTTGCAATGGATAATGCGATTTCAGAGTTAAAAGACGTTTCAGATTATACAACAGAATCAAATGAGGGTGACGGAATCGCTGTCTTTTTAGAGAATTATCTAAAATTATCCTCAAAAGCCATCTAACTTAGACCTATCCCAGTATTTGCGACTTATGAAAGTTTGATATCAGCCTATACTAAGCTTGAACGTAATACATTGCGTTCAGGCTTTTTTATTCCATGGGGGGAATCAGGTTGAGCAAAAAAAGTAAATCCAAGCGTTTTGTTCAGCAAGGAAAAGATGCCGTTCAAAAACATGCGGAACGATTTCCGTATCGTGAGCGCTACTCTGATGTAGAGCGCAAAAATGAAGAAGTCGACAATCATACTTTGGGAGGGTTTTAAGTTGCAAAACAACAATAACTTATTCCAACAAGCGAAACAAGCTGTCAGCAATATCACCAACCGCAATGGTCAAGCACGTGAAGAAGAGGTCCGTCAAGCACGTAACGCGATCAACTCTGCACGCGCTAATGCTTCCCAAGAGGAGCAACAGCAATTACAACAACTGCAACAGCAAATCGAACGCCACGAAGGGTTGAAGTAGTTAAGAAAAGCGAAGGCGACCGTTTAGTGGCGTACGAATAGGCAAGATATCCGTAAGTGGAGTAACCACTGAAGGAGATATTGCCTATACGATAGCCGCTGGAAGCCGGAGTTGGACAAAGGCTCACAATTTAGGAGTCGACACTCTTTCACACAAAAAGCAGCTCGCCTTTTGGGGCGGCTGCTTTTTTGTTTTATAATGCTGCTCTATCCTGAATTAGGACAGCTCATATCCAGAATTAGAAATGCTCTATCCAAAAGTATTCTCTTCCTATCCAGAATTAGAAACGCTCTATCCAAAAGTATTCTCTTCCTATCCAGAATTAGAAACGCTCTATCCAAAATCATTCACTTCCTATACAGAACTAGAAACGCTCTATCCAAAATCATTCACTTCCTATACAGAATTAGAAACCCTCTATCCAAAATCATTCACTTCCTATACAGAATTAGAAACCCTCTATCCAAAATCATTCACTTCCTATACAGAATTAGAAACCCTCTATCCAAAATCATTCACTTCCTATACAGAATTAGAAACATTCTATCCAAACTCACTTACTATTCTCTGCTTTAATAAGAAGAAAATTGGTTTAGAGATATACACTAGAACATTGATTCCCCCTGCAAATCAATGCTCTTTTCCATGTATGAACAGATATCTACCTGAATACTATGTTTTATGGAGGTGGGATCTGATGAACAATTATGATGAAAACTGTCTTGAAGAGAAATTCACCCCTTTTCGAAAAGATGCTACTGAGGAAACAAAGAAAATAAACGCAGAATTTAAAAAGAATATCCATTGGAAACGACTAAAGTTAGAGCAAGAATGGGCAACGAGAAATGTGTTAAAAAGTGTACCTTATCCTGTCATAAAACCGAATAACTCTCTCCTCCCTGTATGGGACTTAAAACGATATGAATTTCTACAAAAAGATGATATCCCCTCTACCGTAAATCCGAAGTTATGGTACCAAGGTAAATTAAATTTGAATGCCGGTCTTTTTCAAGTAACTGAAAACATCTATCAAGTACGAGGATACGATCTTGCTAATTTAAGTATCATTCGCGGAAAAAGTGGATGGATTGTGATTGATTGTTTAACTTCTAGAGAGACAGCTCAAGCTGCTTTTGAGTTAATTAACAGTTATTTTGGAGAATCTCCTGTTAGCGCAATTATATTCTCCCATTCACATGTGGACCACTATGGTGGAGTGGATGGTGTCCTCGAAAGTGGAACAACCGATGATGTTAAGATTTATGCACCTAGTGGATTTTTAAATGCTGCACTGGAAGAAAACGTGACTGCTGGTGTCGCTATGTCTCGCCGAGGTTTTTACATGTATGGTGAAGTATTACCTCGTGGTGAAAAAGGGCAAGTCGATTGTGGAATTGGAAAGTACGTTTCTACAGGTGTTGTAACCTTAGTGAATTCTGCTGAAGAAATCACCTTATCAGATCAGGAATCCTATGTGGAAAAATTCATAGATGGTGTTCGAATGCAGTTTCAGTTAACCCCGGACACTGAGGCACCAGCTGAAATGAATATTTATATACCTGAGGAACATAGTTTATGTATTGCAGAAAACTGTACCGCTTCCCTTCATAATATTTATACACTCCGCGGAGCTGAGGTACGTGATCCTGTTGCGTGGGCAACCTATATCCAGCAAGCTATTGATTTATTTGGCGATCATATGACATCGTTGTTTGAAGTTCACACCTGGCCAAGACATGGAAGAGACTATTGTATCAGTTACATGGAAAAGCAACGAGACATGTATCAATATATCAATGATCAAACGCTGAGACTAATCAATCAAGGGTACACAATTGATCAAGTAGGAAGGATGGTAACATTTCCTGAAAGTCTCAGAAAAGAATGGTATAACAGTCCCTTTTATGGAACCGTAAATCATAATGCAAAAGCCGTCTATCAAAAGTATATGGGGTGGTATAACGGGAATCCAGTGGACTTAAATAAATTAATTCCTGAAGAATCTTCTAAAAAATACGTTGAATACATGGGCGGTGAGGATGAATTACTGAAGAAAGCAAAGAGATCCTTTAAGGAAGGTGACTATCAATGGGTGGCTGAAGTGACAAAACATCTTATCTACTCTAACCCTTCCAACTATAAAGCAAAATACCTTTGTGCAGATGCATTGGAACAACTAGCCTATATTGCAGAGTCTGGCCCATGGAGAAATGAATATTTAATGGGTGCTCAAGAATTACGTTATGGCATCATCCCGATTAAACGGTCTACCATAACAAACGAAGTTCTAGATATCATGACATTAGAGCAAGTATTAAATATGCTAAGTATCCGGTTAAATGGAATAATTGCTGGTGAATATGATTTTAAATTAAATTTTATTATTACAGATCGAAAAGAAAAAGCATTAACAGAGGTGAAAAGAGGTATTTTCAGGTATTTATCCAATGAATTAAAGGAAGACGAAGTAAAAGTCATTATGGATCAAGCATCCTTGTATGAATTAGCGACTACAAATAATCGTCCGAGTCCTTCTTCCATAAAAGTAATTGGAGACATCCAAAAATGGCATCAGTTCTTATGGGCTCTTGACCAGATTGATACTGACTTCCCAATTATGACACCTTTAGATAAATAACCCCCTTACCATAAATATTATCCTGTTGAGAATAAAAAAAGACCGACTTCCAGGGAGGAAGTCGGTCTTTTTTTAAAACGCAGTCATACATTCTGGCTTTTCTAGACAGGAAAACAATCGGTTAAGCACCTTGTTATAAGTAGAATGGGATATCTTAATCAGTCCATATCGGTGTAAAGTATTAAAGGATACTGCCCCCATCATTAGAGAAGAAAACTCTGAAATATTCATTTCCACTTCTACGTCATATCGATCTTCTTCAATTAATTGCAGCTGTCTATCCTTAAATTGAACTACCACTTCTACATTTGATTCATTAATCAAGGTTTCTTGTACTTTAAACTTCACCGTAACATCTTCGGTACTAAATGTATGATTCGTTAATGAGGATAAAAACTGCTTCACATCAAGGACACGATACATTAATCCCACCCCTGAAGTATGAGCTTCATGATAAACAGAAGGTATGATGTGCTCACTTCCGTTTCGAACATCGTGAGGTAAGAAGTGAAAATCTTCGTCTGAAGTATGGAAAATGATCCGATCAATTTGATCCTGTTGAAGGTGGAAGAACGTCATCAGTTCTCCTAAAGCTTCAGAATGCAAATACACAAGCTCTTTTATGATGATGTGATTTTTGAGAAAGTTTTCCTCACTCTTTTGAAAAGAAAATGAAGCATATCCTTCAATTTTTCCATTTCGTTGAAACGCTACGGTTTGAGTCTCTTTTTGTTCAATGAGATTTTTAAAAGCCTCTTGATCACGATACATCATACCATGCTGTTGGCTTACATAAGTGTTATAACAGTCCTTGACCAATTGGACTTGCTCCTCAGTCGTTACATTTACAATATATTGTTTCGATCCTGCATTTGGCAAATGCTTTGATTCAATTCGATATTCATGCTTTTTAGACCCAAACCCAAAGCCCATTTTCTGATAAAAATCAGGTCTGAATGGGTAAAGAGCTGCTAGATCATACCCTTTTTCACGGCATCGATCTATGAAATCCAACAGCATATGCTTAGCAATTCTTTCTTTTTTATGTAGTAAATCAACAGCAACTAACCCAATCCCACCAACTGGAATCGTTTCTCCATACAGGTTCATCTGAAAGTCATGAAACCTAAATGTGCCTTTTAATTGCTCTTCATCAAAATATCCAAAATGATTTACATCAGGGAAGTTCTTTTGACGATCGTCTACCTTTTCGATAAATTTCTGACGTGTTTCGTCTTTATGCATTTCAAACGCAGGGTATGCATTGCCTACGATCCTTGCTAGTTCATCATAATCTTTTTCTTGAATGGATTGGATGTTGGGCATGTTTTCACTTCCTATTCTATTATGTCGAAGCTGGAGGATCCACTGGTCGTTTGCTTTGATCATGCATGACTTTGCCAACATACAGATAACCAAGAACCGTCACTCCAGTCAGGACCCAACTTAATACCTGTCGTAAGATTAAGGCCTGATCGAATGCTTCTACTCCATACTCTTTGATGAGCCATGCTTTCCAAGCTGCAAAAAATCCTTCACGAAACACAAAAACGAATGTGATCGCCTGAAATACAAGAAAGATCTTCTTTTGATAAAAGATTTGTTTTAGAGGTTTTCTAGACTGTCCCTGCATCTCCATAATATCGAGAGCAAAAAGTAGAGCAACAGGTTTTTTCACTAGCATACTTCCTAAAAAGAATAGTCCTACCCCCACCGCAAAATAAACCCGATTCCAAAGCAGGTTGATGGCTGATCCCGACAAGACATCAACAACTGTACTCAACACTAAGTTAGCGAGCATAAAAATCCCGAAAAATTGCAGGCTTCGGATATAGTAGAATCGTATTACTGTATAAATAATCCCTGGTACTGAGGATAGTAACATCGAATAGTAATCCCCGATATCATCACGTATAAAATTCCATACGAGTAATGGAAATACGAGATAACAAATAACATCCCAAAAGACAATTCTATTCCCTTTCACATTACTCGCTCCATTCGTCCAATTTCACCAAAGCTACCGCATAGATTAAGTGAGCGATAAACCAATAAATAATAGCTGTTACATCATCAAGGGGTGGTGTTTCCTTTATCGCTAAGTCTGTTAGCGGAAAATAGGTAAGCGCGGCCAAAACAGATAATAAAAGAGACGTTGCCCAACGAGCACTTGTTTCGCCTTCTGTTTGAAACGCAATCCATGCAAGGTATACGATAGCAATAGCCCATGAAAGCAGAAGATGAAATACCCATTCCATCCAAACGGGCCATGCGATATCCCCTAACACAGGTATAAAATCAATATTCATTAGTAGCGTATATACTTCTTCGCCAGTTACAGCTTCAACAAGCCACAATACGGCCCCCAATATTACACCTGTAGCTATTCCTAACCAGAGTCCCTTTTTAATCATCATATCGCCTTCTTTTCTATGTTTTACTAAACCATTCCCTCTTTGATAGATGATAACAACTTAATAGGCTCCTATTTTCTCGATTGGTTCTAACGTATCCAAAATAGCCTCTCTGTATCGTTTTTCCTCTCTCCAAACGAACCGGAAATACATAGAGCGAAGAAACGTCTTGATATTGAAGTGAATGGCATCCTCCTCATGGCCTTCAACTTTATCAAGAACTGATCCAAATGATTGGATCCATTCAATGATAAAGCAATCAGCTACCTTTGGAAAAATCGTTTCAAGGGCATTGATAAGGCGTTCATCCTCACCGTTAATATATTGAGAAGGTTGTGTTATGACTTTTTTTACCGCATTAAAAACGGACAACAAGTCCTGTTCTTCAATTTCCTTACAGCTTGCGAAGGATTCAAGTGCATCAGCTGCATGAGCGATACTGTGAGCCCATCCTTTCTCCGCTACATAACCCCTGGTATCTTGTTCTTTCTTAAAATAATGAATCAGTGTTTCTACTCCATTTGTTAGCTCTTCTCGTGATAGGAATGAGCTTTGTTTATGGATTTGTAAAATAGGAGGTAATAATAACACAGAAAAACTGCGAGTGAAGACTGAATCGTCTCCTCTGTTCCCGATTTGATAGAAAAGATAATCATCGCTTAATGCCAGATCATATAATTCTCGTAAATGATCCTGATCAAATTTTTCATTTAAAACCCAAATCGCTAGTGCGCTATAAATTAGCTCGTCCCTTAACACCGGATCTGGACTCCCTATATGTTTTAACATATCGTCTAATAAGGTGTGTGATTCTTGCTGTGCAACATGTTCAAAGTTATCAAAAGATTGCAGTTTTTGCTTTAACGTTTGTACCGTTTGCATCTTCGTCTCACACCTTTCCCTCGTTTCGCTTCCATTTTATCACAAATTCTTTTTAATATTGAAAGAATTCATGATTGTTCACGAAAAGGACATGCTTTGTTGATCGCGCAATTCATGCTAAGATAAAATTGGATTAAATAGAGGAGGGATTTTTGTATGGCTGTACAAGCACAACCAACACCAAATCCGAACGCAATGAAATTCACTACAGACCGAATGATTTTCCAAGGAGATGGATCAGTCTCTGTTATGCCTGGTCAAACCAGTGAACATGATATTTTGAATGACCTAATGGAGCTTGAAGGAGTAGACAATGTCTTCGGTTTCCAAAACTTCATCACGGTTAACAAAAAGTTCGACGCTGATTGGGATGCCCTGACAGATGAAGTGAAGAATACGCTTGAGAAATACGGTTACTAAGCAAGTATGAAGAGCGCACTCTCTTACTTTAGGGAGTGCGTTTTTTAAAAAGCTATGGCAGCCATTGTGTTTTATAAACAACTAAAGGTAAACCATAAAAAATCCGCTCTCCTCAAAAGGAGTAGCGGATTCTTTTATAAACAACCTTCTATTATTCAGGTTGGAAAGTATCTAGTTTTACAAATTTAACATTTTCAACAGAACCGTCTTTGGCACTCTTCGTGTAAAGAGTTAGTGTAAGTGTTCCATTTGAAGGAAGCTTATCCTTAGCAATCTTTACATCAAACTCAAATGTTCCCCAGTTTGGAGCACCTTTGCTTGCTGTTACGTTTTGCTCTGGCACTAACAAGTTATGTCCATCTTCAACGTTATAAGCAAATGAAGCTTCAAATGCACGAGCTTCACCTGTAACGGTATAATCACCATTTGCATTTTCAGTAACTTTCACGTTACGGAACGTTTGCTCACCAGATGGAACTTCAAAGTTTTGAGTTAATTGGAATGGTTGAGCGTCAATGGTTTGTTTATTAATTTTAGCTGGTAGTATTGTGATATCAGCAGTGTATGTGCCTGCTTCCACACGTTCACCATCTTGCTTGTAGTTCCATGAAGATTTCCAGGATAGTGCTTCACCTGGCTTAATTTCCTTATTTACTAAAGCTTCAGTGAAGGCTTTTCCTTTTGAATAGCGATATACTTCTTCACCTTCAGCATTTTTCACGATTACTTCGTATTGCTGACCAGATGGGAAGGTAAGCTTTACCGCTTTTTCACCTGTGTTTTTCATTTGGAAATTAAAATCTACTTTATCGGCGTCTGCTTGTACATCGGCTGTCATTTCTAGTTGCTGCAGTAATTGTTCAAGGTTTACTTCCTCTTTTGTTTCATCGTTTTTGTTCGTGTTATCAGAGGAATTTGTGTCTTCTTTGCCATTTGCTTCATTTGTTCCGGAGCAACCGGCAGCAACAAACAGCATTGCCATGACAAGAACAAGAAGTTTTTTCATGCTCGTCACACATCCTTTTCTTATTATTCACCCTATTAGTCGGAATGACATGCATTTTAGTTTCATTTTAGTCATCACGTCGAAAGAATCCGAAGATGCCTGTAGTTTGTACAATGTTCGTGAATGCATGTGGGTCAACATCTTTAATAATGTGCTCTAGATCGTAAAGTTCGTAACGGGTAATTACCATGATTAGCATATCCTTGTCCTGTTTGGTAAATGCACCCTTCGCAGGAACCTGTGTAATTCCCCTTACCATTTTAGCGTGAATTGCTTGTTGTAACTCTTCTGCTTTGGTTGTAATGATCATTGCTGTTAGTTTTTCGTGACGTGTATGAATTGCATCGATCACACGAGTAGAAACATAAAGTGTCACAATCGTATAAAGGGCCTTTTCCTCATCATACAACAAACCAGCCAAAATGATAATCATTCCATTCAAAATAAAGAAATAAGTCCCAATTGGGCGATCCTTAATCCTTGATAAAAGCATGGCTACGATGTCCATACCACCCGTTGAAGCACCCCATTTCAGGGTAATCCCAACGCCTACAGCCCCTATTACACCGCCAAAAACGGCGTTTAGAAGGATGTCAGTAGATAGTTGTTGGACTGGAATAATCTCTAGGAATAAAGTGGTAAAAATGACCGAAATCATACTATAAATGGTAAATCCTTTACCAACTTTTAACCAACCTAGAATGATAACAGGTATGTTTAAGATGAATAATAGCACACCAGTTGTAATACCGATTCCTAATTTATCTTGGAACACACTAGAAATTAACTGAGCTACACCAGTAAAACCGCTCGCATACACGTTAGCCTTGATTAGGAAGAGGTTTAGCGAGATAGCGTTAAGTACAGCTCCTAAAATGACTACCATAATTCGTCTTATTTCAATAAAAAACATAAAGTCCTCCTTCAGTTCGACAATTCCCTTTCTTCTTTGTATCACCCTTTTGAATGGAAAATCAAGACTCTTTAGGTTAAATTGTGTTTTATTGTAAAATCATACTATAGTCCTAGTTGAAAATAAAAACTTTGACTACCTTTCGCCTTAGGCTTAAACTAAGGTCAAAAGGTCTAAAATTAAAGAGGTGGAAAAAATGAACGTTCAAATTATAGCTGATTCAGCTAGTGATTTACCGGATTCCTACATAGAACAGTATGGCATCAAACGTGTTTCACTTACCGTTCATTTAGATGATCAAGATTATTTAGATGCGGTAGACATCCAATCGAAAGATGTATACGATGCGATGCGTAATGGCAAAGCACCTAAGACCTCTCAGGTTTCCCCACACACTTTTAAAGATTTATTCGAGGAGTATGCAAAAAAAGGACAACCTTGTCTTTATTTAGCTTTATCATCCGAACTATCAGGTACGTATCAAACCGCCAAAATGATGCAACAGGAAGTATTAGAAGAGTATCCTGACTTTCAATTAGAAGTAATAGATACTCATTGTGCTTCATTAGGGTATGGTCTTGTCGTGCGCCGTGTAGCTCAACTCGCTCAAGAAAGCGCTGATATGGAAACTTTACTTAAAAAAGCAGAAAGCCATATGAATCATATGGAACATATCTTTACCGTAGATGATTTAGAGTACCTAAAGCGCGGTGGTCGTGTAAGTGCTGCAGCTGCTTTTGTCGGTACCATGCTTAAAATC
Organism: Pontibacillus sp. HMF3514; assembly: GCF_009858175.1. GTDB lineage: Bacteria > Bacillota > Bacilli > Bacillales > BH030062 > Pontibacillus. The sequence goes on along the minus strand of NZ_CP047393.1, from coordinate 954,741 downwards.
AAGCCATTACTCCACGTGGAAAATGGGCAGCTTATTCCATTAGAAAAAATTCGTGGACAGAAAAAGGTTCTTAAGCGTATGCTTGAACTTATGAATGAACGCGGTGAGGACCTAGGAAATCAACCAATAGCTATTTCACACGGTGACGATGCTGAGCGTGCTGAACAGCTGGCTGAAATGATTCGTGAAGAACATGGAACAAAAGAAATTATTATCCATCAGATCGGATCTGCCATCGGTGCTCACGCGGGTCCTGGAACGATTGCACTCTTTTTCTTAAACAAGTCTTATGAGTAGTCTCCCCTCTTTCTACACATTCTAAGACAGAATGTTGAAAGGAGTGGGATTCCATGGCTACAAAGAATACAAAAGATGATAACAAAAAGCCGTTCGACAACAATGCTAAGCGTGCTCAAAAAAATGAAGAACGCGAAGCAGCAAGACAACGCGGCGAGCGTCAATTTTCTAAGAAAACCGATCATAAATAGGTATGGATTAAAAGCTGTTGGAGTTGCTCCAACGGCTTTTATTTTTTAGGCTCTGCAATATTGCTGCTGTGCTAGTTCTTCAGGAAAATGATCAAATAGTGTAGAAAAGCAGTATAGAAGTGAGGAAGTTCTCTAATTTAGTGAAGAATATTAACTAATTAGTGAGGAAGTTCTCTGGTTTAGTGAAGAACATCAACTAATTAGTGTGGAAGTCCTCTGATTTAGTGAAGAACACCATCCATTTAGTGTGGAAGTCCTCTGATTTAGTGAAGAACATCATCCATTTAGTGTAGAAGTTCCCTGATTTAGTGAAGAACGCCATCCATTTAGTGTGGAAGTCCTCTGATTTAGTTAAGAACGCCATCCATTTAGTGTGGAAGTCCTCTGATTTAGTGAAGAACGCCATCCATTTAGTGTAAAAGTCCTCTGATTTAGTTAAGAACATCATCCACTTAGTGTGGAGGTTGTCTGTAATAACACTTTTTCCACAATACTCCCTTTTACCTCTTATCATCCCCCAAATAAAAATTCTCCCTCAACTGTAACTTTTTCACACCACCAACGACTACATAACTAAACAAGCAGAAAATGAGGTGTCCATATGAAACGATTGTATGTAGGAGTTGCTGCTGTCATTGTAGCGTTATTTACTGTGTTCGCTCTTCAGCAAACCATGGTCTCAGCTAATGTAAATGATGATGCCAAAGTCGTACCTGTCCATAAAAATTGGACGGTTACATTCACAAAGTCGATGAAACCAGACAGCTTCACAGATGAAACGGTACGAGTATTAAACGAAAATGATGAAAAAGTTGAGGTTACGTACGAACTATCTCAAGATGGAAAAGTTTTAACGATCCAATCCCCTGACGAAGGTTATACGATGAACCAACATTTCAAGCTCATCATTTCTCAAAAGGTTGAATCAGAAAATGGTTACAAACTTGCAAATGACTTTGAGTTTGATTTCCAAACGCGTGATGAGCTTCCTGCAGTTGGCTCAAAAGAAAACTTCATGAACATTCTAGCAGAGTTACAAAAGAAGCAAGAATTACGTTACCAGGCTTTCTCTGGAGGAGATGAAGCAACATTAGAAGCTACAAATGACTCAGCAGCCGAACAATCCAAAAGCACAAGTAGTGGAGATGACGGCTCTAAAACCAACACACAAGTAAAAGGCGTAGATGAAGCAGACGTTCTAAAATCAGATGGTGAGAACTTCTATTATGTACGTAACACCGACATCACGATTACCAAAGCACATCCTGCTGAAGACAGTAAGCTTCTAAGCACAATACAAGAGAAAGACTTCAATCCTAATGAAATTTACATCTATGAAGACCGACTTGTCGTGATGGGCCATAAACGAGAAGCCTTTTATAAACAAAAACAAACAACCGAGGACGGCGTAACAAAGGAAATGGTCCTCCCTTATCACCGAGGACAAACAGCTGTTTACGTCTATGACATCTCTAATCCAGCCGCTCCACAAAAAATTCGTGAAGTTGCCGTTCAAGGAAGTTATATGACATCAAGACTTATTGATGAAAACCTGTATTTCATCACAAATGAGCATCCTCCTTTTCACATCATGACACGTGATACCAAACTTGAAGATGGAACTCAAGAACAAGAAGATCCTCGTCCGAGATACAAGGACTCAGCCGTTAGCTCTGAATCCATGCCTATCTCCTATGATCGCATGCATAAGTTACCCGATAGTGATGATACAACATTCGTTACGATTACATCTTTTGACGTGACAAAAGACAAGGAAAAAGCAAATGTCAAAACGTATCTCGGATCAGGCCAAACCGTTTATATGTCAAAAGAGCATATCTATATGGCTGTTCGTGATTATCCTAACCTAAAGCAGGCTTCCACAATGCCTCGTGAACAGGCTACAACACCTGATACAAAAATCTATCAATTTGGTGTTGATGGCACGAATGTAACATATGATGCAGAAGCAAAAGTGCCTGGCACCCTCATTAACCAGTTCGCGATGGATGAACGAGAAGGTACATTCCGTGTTGCCACAACGAAAGGCCATATGTGGGATGATCAAAACCCATCTGAAAATAATCTATACACATTCGATAGCTCATTAAATCGCCTAGGCAAACTTGAAGGGCTAGCTGAAGGAGAACGTATCTATAGTGTTCGATTCATGCAAAACCGAGCTTACCTTGTAACCTTTAAACAAGTGGACCCGTTATTTGTTATCGACCTACAAAATGCTGAGTCCCCTAAAGTATTAGGGAAGTTAAAAATCCCTGGTTTTAGTAACTACCTGCATCCAATTGGAGATAATCATGTGGTTGGATTCGGAAAACAAACCAAACAGTTAAGTGACGGTCGTATTACAACAGATGGTGTTAAACTTTCCTTATTTGATATCAGTGATGTAAACAATCCAATTGAAAAAGATGTCGAGTTAATCGGAGGTCGTGGTACCAACTCTGAATTGAGTCACAACCACAAAGCCCTTTACTATCATGCAGACAAAAACTTATTCGGTTTCCCGATTATGGTGAATGAAAAGATCGAACTAAGTGAAGATACGACACCTGGTATGCATGAGTTTGTTTTTGAAGGCGCGTACTTATATTCGGTAACACCAGAAGAAGGATTCACCTTCAAAACAAGAGTTACACATCAGCCAGACAAAGAGCTTCACTACCCAGAATGGGACCACCGCATCGCACGAATGATGTCCATTGGAGATACGTTCTACACGTTTTCTAATAATAGAATGGAAGCAATGGATTTAAATACAGAAGAAAAGATCTCAGAGGTTCAGTTTCCAGAAGATCTATATAAATAATTTTCAATAGAGCAGACCTTAAAACAAGGTTTGCTCTATTTTTATGAATTGCAACAGAACTGTCACATCTATCCATCAAAACCTATTTACTTCCCTCCTAATTAAAATTAAAATACGGTTAGGGGTATAAAAGTTAAGCTGATGGAGGGATAATCTATGACTAAAAAAATCGTTATTATCGGCGGTGTTGCTGGGGGAGCTACTGCTGCTGCACGTCTTAGACGCTTGGATGAAGAAAGTCATATCGTTTTAATAGAGCGTGGTGAACACATATCTTTTGCCAATTGTGGATTACCTTACTATATAGGAGAAACGATACACGATCGTCAAAAGCTTCTCGTTCAAACAGTAGAAGGTATGAAACAACGATTCAATCTCGATATACGAAACTTAACAGAAGCCACAGAAATTGACCGAGAACAAAAAATGATAAAGGCCAAAAACTTGATAACAGGAGAGGTTTATGAAGAAAGCTACGATCAACTCATCCTCTCCCCTGGCGCTAAACCAATCGTACCGCCTATACCTGGAATTCGTGAAGCCAATGTATTTACCTTACGCAATATTCCGGATACGGATAAAATCAAAGGTTATGTAGACGATAAACAGCCGAAGCACGCCACGATTATTGGTGGTGGTTTCATTGGTATTGAAATGGCTGAAAACCTTGTCGAAAGAGGCATGAAGGTATCTCTTGTAGAAAAGGGTGATCAGGTAATGGGTCCTGTTGATCCTGAAATGGCTGCCTATGTCCATCAAGAATTATCAGCACATGGTGTTGAACTTCTCCTACAAGATGGTGTGAAATCTTTTGAAAAAAACACTGTTATTCTGGAAAGTGGCAAACGAATCGAAACCGATATGACGATTCTTTCTATCGGTGTAAAACCTGAGAGTACACTAGCCCAAGAAGCTGGATTAGAAACAGGAAGCCGTGGAGGTATTGTAGTAGATGACCATCTCCGCACCAATGATATATCCATTTATGCAATTGGAGATGCAATTGAAGTTCAGGATTATATTTTAAAACAACCTACTATGGTTCCTCTAGCATGGCCAGCCAATCGTCAAGGTCGCATTGTTGCTGATAATATCTATGGTGGGGACCAATCCTACCCTGGCACGTTAGGAACATCCATTGTGAAGGTTTTTGATTATACAGTGGCAACTACGGGTGTGAATGAGAAAAGGTTAAAAGCATCTGGTATCCCTTATCAAACGATCCACATTCACCCTGGTTCTCACGCAGGTTATTATCCTGGAGCTGAACAAATGGCAATCAAGTTACTATTTAGCCCTGTTGGTGACATTTTTGGAGCGCAAATTGTTTCTAAAAAAGGTGCAGATAAACGTATAGATGTGATTGCTACAGCTATCAAAGGCGGATTGAGTGTACGTGACCTACCAAACCTTGAGCTTGCCTATGCACCACCTTATTCTTCTGCCAAGGATCCAATTAATATGGCAGGTTATGTGGCCACCAACGTATTAGATGGAGATATTGAAATTATTCACTGGGATGAGATTGATCAAGCCATAAGTGATGGTGAAGTGCTAATTGATGTTCGAAATCCAAATGAATTTGAAAAAGGATTCCTATCTGGCTCACTTAATATTCCATTAGACGAATTGCGTGACCGCCTTGATGAAATCCCTAAAGGGCAGCGTATCAATGTCATGTGTCAAGCTGGCCTTCGCGGTTATCTAGCTTCTAAAGTTTTGTGGCTAAACGGCTTTGAAGTTCGAAATGTCGATGGTGGTTGGAGAACTTATTCTATTGCTAAAGGATTGGGAGCTAAAATCACTGTTGGATAAATGCCTCCTCTCTTCCACACAATATACGTGGAGGTGAGTTAATATGAGCAAACGCAAAAATCAAAACCGTGGCATGAAAAACTCAGCCAATGTAAACCCACAAGGAAACTCCGAAGATGTGGTGGATCAACAAGCAAAATCGCAATTAGAAGAACGCGCAAAACGAAAAAATACGAAAATCTAAAGCTTGGGAATCTTCCCAAGCTTTTTTCTGTACATGTAATAAAAATTTTTCCATTTATGTAACCCCCTCTATTTGCCATACGTCTAATTTTATTAAAGGGGGTCACAAAATGAAAAAGATCATCATAGGGTCAATGTGTTTACTACTTCTCTTGCTCGCCGCTTGCAGCAATGATCAAAGTAATGAAGATGCCGCAAGTGACGGAAGCGCTGAAGGAGAATCAGCTAGTACAAAAGATAGTGAAATGAACAAAGAAGAATCAAAGCAATCTGAAGGAAATCAATCGTATGATTCCGTTACCAATGGAAGCGAAGAAAGTGACGTGAACTTAACAAATCAAAAAGAGAAAATGATGATTTATAAAGCCAATATCAGTATTGAAACGAAGGATTATGAACAATACAATGTTGAACTCAGAAAGCTTATCCAAAAACATAATGGTTATATGGTGAGTTCCTCTACTCGTAAGGGAGAAAATGATCAAACAACAGCCACAATTAAATTAAGAGTACCCCAACAGCAATTTGATCCTTTTAAAAATGGACTTAAGCCATTAAACGGAGAAATTGTTTCTAGTAATACAGATGGTCAGGATGTAACAAAGGAGTATGTCGATCTGAAATCACGATTGGCAGCTAAGAAAAAAGTAGAGGAACGTCTGCTTACCTTTTTAGAAAAAGCTGATAATACGGATAACCTATTAGCTGTTTCAAAAGATTTGGAGCGCGTACAAGAGGAAATTGAAGTCATTCAAGGCAAGATGAATTACTTGAAAAATCAAAGTGACTTTTCTACCATCACCCTTCACATTCAAGAAACGAAGGTGATCATCCCTAAAGCTGAAAAAGAAGAGCTACAAACATGGGCGAAAACGAAACAAACGTTTATCAATTCCGTACAAAACATGCAAAAATTCTTCTCTTTCCTGTTTATTGGAATCGTTGGTTACTCCCCTGTTTTAGTCTTATTTGTCTTAGCTGGTGTGCTGATTTTCTTCGTAAGAAGGTATGTAAGAAAGCGACATCAAGAAGAGTAAATAAGCTCCTAATTGGTGGATATCTCCAATACTCAGAATCCCCTTTTATATCTTTTCGTTTATGTTAAGATAATACTAATAATCAAAAGGAGGATTTCACCTATGCACCTAAACGAGCTGATTCAAGCCTATGAGAGAGAGAAATTGGAAGCCCCGGAAACCGCTGATCAATTACTGGACTTTTGTCAAAAGCAGTACATTAATGGCAGCCTTTCCTCTCAATCTTACCGAGAACTGTTTCAGCAACTCCACCAAGAAGGTGCAGAATCACCTCACAAAGAAACCGAACCTGTTTAAAACTTTATACTTATTCAAGCTGTTGAGTGACTTTACTCGGCAGCTTTTTTATGTTACTTCACCTTCGCTACACCTATAGCTAAATGTTCCCAAAGAATGTTCTCTACAAGTTCATTTTGGTCCTCTTCACATTCAACAATTAAAATGACTTCTGAATGCTTCCCTTTCAATGTTCTTCTCTTCTTTTTCAAAACCAATACAATAAATAATTTAATGAGAACGCCAACTATGAATCCTCCTGCTGCTCCAATTAATCCCCAGTATATAGGTCCCCAAGCCAATTTAAATCCAATACTTGCACAGATTACTGAAAACGCTGTGGCCAGTGCCATTCCAATATCAATTAAAGAGATCCCATCAGAACGATGCATTGTATCAAATAATTTACGTTTCTCTGTTCGATTGTCTAAAGGAACTGCAAAAATTGCCCCTTTTTTTATCCCCCTTTTTTCCAGAGTTGTAATTGCGAGTTCTAGCGTTGAGTTATGTTCAAATGTGGAGAATATTTGCATGATCAATTCACCTTTTTCCCTTTTAAGATACGAAAACTCGATGATTGATAGTTCTTCTTCAGAAATAATCTTTGTTCTTTCTCATAAAGTTTATTGTTTTCTACTGTATTCGCATAAGAATCATATATCGAAAATCCATATAGAGAAGGAAAAAATAAGAGCCATTCTGGATCGATTTTTGAGGTTGCCTCTTGAATCTCCCCTAAAAATAAAAGTGATATGGCTTCAAGACCATAAGAGAAATAAAAAAAGATTACTGTCCAAAAAATGACGAAGAATGCAGTAACGATTCTATGAATATAAAGTTGACCTAAACCCGGTACAAAACATGACCATATCACAGACATCCATGGGCTCCTCTTATCCAAGTAATTTATTTCAAGCGCCCCCATACTAAACGTGTTAATGCGATGCTCTTCAAGCTCAGCTAGAATGTAAACACGATTCATATCTGTAGTTGTTCGATAGCTATCCCAAATGCCAAAAATATAAACAGGTATGTAAATCAGTAACCAACGCGTATCTAATATTTCTTTAGCCATCCCAATATTGCCCTGAAATGAATAGACCATTGCCAGGTTCACATTTGCTTGGATGTTCACAATAACTTCCCAAATAAACAAAACAAAGCCTCTAAGGTATTTTGAAAGTAATAAATGTCCAAAACCAGGAAATGCAGCACTCCACCATGCAATGATATATGGACTTCTTAAATGTAATTGAGTAGTACCTAAAATACTAACATGGGCTTTATAGCGCCTTGCTGTATTATCATTTGTGAAATTATCCACACAGTAACAACCTTTCAATGAAACTTCCTTTTTTACTTTTTCCAAAAAAATCACTTCTATACTTTTGTATCATTCACACATAAGAGACCTTTGTTCCATAGCAATATTCAAGTGTAACATTTCAATGATCGGGGGAAGATGTAAAGAAAAGGAGTTGGTGTTATGAGTAATCAAAACAAGCAACAAGGCCAAGGACAGCCTCCTCAACATCAAAACAGGCAGCCTGGACTTGAAAGTGATATGAATCCTCAACCAGAATATATGGATCCAAACTATAAAGGTAGTGGAAAGCTCCAAGGAAAAGTCGCACTCGTTACAGGTGGGGATAGTGGTATTGGACGTGCTGTTTCCCTATACTTTGCAAAAGAAGGCGCAGATGTAGCGATTTTATACTTAGATGAACATAGTGACGCAGAAAAAACAAAATCCCTTGTGGAACAGGAAGGTCAACGCGCCCTTCTTATTAGTGGTGATATGGGTAACCAAGCCTTTTGTGAGTCTTCTGTAAATCAGGTAATTAACACATTTGGGCAACTTGATATTCTCGTAAACAATGCAGCTGAACAGCATCCACAGCAGGATTTCATGGATATTACCAGCGAACAGCTCGAGCAGACATTCCGAACCAACTTATTTGGCTATTTTTACATGACTAAAGCCGCAATCCCTCACCTAAAACCGGGGAGCTCTATTATTAATACTTCTTCTATCACAGCATACCAAGGCTCAAAAGATCTTGTTGATTATTCTGCCACAAAAGGAGCCATCACGGCCTTTACCCGCTCCCTATCTGAATCGATTATCGAAAAAGGTATTCGGGTAAATGGTGTAGCTCCTGGACCAATCTGGACACCACTAATCCCGTCCACTTTTGATGAACAGAAAGTCGCGCAATTTGGCACAAGTACGCCAATGAAACGAGCAGGACAACCGAAAGAGCTAGCTCCCGCTTATGTTTATTTAGCTAGTCAGGATTCTTCTTATGTGAGTGGTCAGATGATTCATGTGAATGGTGGGATTATTATTAATGGGTAATTGTTTATCTCCTCACCAAAACGGATATCTATAACAATAATGAACATAATAACCAAAGCACATATTTAGCTTTATCTAAAAGTTTTCATTATAATAGCTCATGTTTCGACATCAAGATTACAGGAGGTTTCTATATGACAAACAAATACGAATCCCTTTTTACTGAACAAACGCTTAATAATTTAACACTCGATAATCGATATATTGTAGCTCCAATGACTCGAGTTACAGCAGAGAGTGATGGACGAGCTAATGATCGCATGAAGGAGTATTATGAGCGATATGCTAAAGGCGGTTTTGCTGCCATTATTTCAGAAGGTATCTATACGGATAAAAAACATAGTCAAGGTTACGATAATCAACCTGGCCTTGCTACAAAAGAACATGCAGAAGCATGGAAGCCAATTGTAGATACTGTTCACGAGCATGGTACGAAAATGATCGCCCAGCTGATGCATGCAGGTGCACAGGTTCAAGGTAACCCTTATGTAGATGAAACAATTGCTCCTTCCAACGTAGCACCAAAAGGAGAGCAACTTGGTTTTTATGGTGGATCAGGTCCATTCCCTACTGCACGCGAAATGACCCTTGATGATATTCAAAACGTAATCGACTCTTTCGCTCGCGCTGCAATTAAAGCAAAGAAAGCAGGATTTGACGGCGTAGAAATCCATGGAGCGAACGGCTACTTACTTGATGAATTCCTAACAGACTATATGAACCAGCGTACAGATGAGTACGGTGATTCTGTTGAAAACAGCTTGCGAATTATAAAAGAAGTGATTCAAGAAGTTCGTGGAGTAGTGGGAAGTCAATTTGTTGTTGGAATTCGTCTTTCTCAAGGAAAAGTATCGGATCAGGCTTACAAATGGCCAGGCGGTGAAGAGACAGCTGAAACGATTTTTTCTACAATCGGAGAACTTCCAATAGACTATATTCATGTTACGGATGGTGATGGAACAGCTGAAAGTTTTGGAGAAGGATCTCGTTCTATGGCAAAAGCCGCTAAAGATTTTGGTGGCAAGCCTGTGATTGCAAATGGAAAACTGGGGGACCCTGACCAGGCATTAAAAGCTGTTGAAGAAGAAGGTGCCGATTTTGTATCACTTGGCACAGGTGCTCTTGCGAACCCAGATACACCACATCGTGTTCAAAAAGGCCTTGAACTGAAAGAATTTGATGCAGAGTCTATCCTATTCCCGATTGCTCATGTTAAGGATACGGAACTTAATATGGATATTGAGTAGGAACAAAAGCGCAAGCGCCCGTTTAGCAACGAAGGGACTGGACTGAGCCCGTAGTAAGATAAAGGAAACACAAATTGTGTAACAATTTGATGTTGACTTATCGAACGGAGGCGAGGGAAGTCCATTCGTTGCTGGGCGCTGGAGCTGGATGTGGCCACGCTCTCATAAATAAGTTATACACAAGCCCACGAATTTTATAATTTCCTAGAGAGCTAAAAAAGCTCAGAGATGCTCTGAGCTTTTTCTTTTATGAAGTACACGTTTTTAGGCGTTCATTCGCAAAACTATTTTCAACGTATTCTCTAATTTTCTTCCATTCCCCATTTTCCTTCTTGAAGGTTTGAGTAAATAACAACTTAACGTCTGTCATCTTCCCATCCAATTCAAAACTTACCCAACAAACAACGACGCCTTCCTCATGGTTATTGATGTTGATAAGAACGTCCTCAAAATGCCATATGGGACTTCTACCTTGATACTGTTGATAAGCTTGGATCCATCCCTCTTTAGCTTCATCATATCCCCATTCAGAAGTGATAGAGTCTGGATTAGCCCATATTGCTTTGAATCCCTTTGAGTTATGAGCAGCCATTCTTTCTGCATCTAAGCTGTTCCAAGAATCTCGATACTCACTTAAAAACCCCTTAAAGTCTTGTAGCAAAATTGATCCAACTTCCTTTTAGATATTAAATTCCCTCCTTAATAGGTTCTGGAGCCCCTATCTATTTTCCTTCTTTTTACATCTCTTCAGGTGCTTCAATTCCGAGTAAGGATAATCCTTCTTTTATAACTACACTTACAGACTGAACTAGTGCTAGGCGGGAAGATTGGTTTGGTCCTTCCTCTAAAATACGTACGTTGGCATAGTAGCTATTAAAATTTTGTGCAAGCTTCAGCAAGTACTTCGCCATTTTAGACGGATCGTAATAATAAACGGCTTGTTGAATCACATCAGGGAAGGAAGCCATTTTTTGAATAATCGGCCACGAATAATCCCAATCCGCTTCATGAAATTGATAGCTTGTTGAAGTAGCCCCAGCTTTACGTAAAATGGACTTGGCACGCGCATAGGTGTACTGCAAATACGGTGCTGTATCACCATCAAAACGCAGCATTTCATCATAGGAAAACTCAATATCATTACGACGGTCATTTTTCAGATCGTGGAAGATCACCGCTCCCACACCAATTTGGCGAGCAACCTCATCTTTTTGGGCTAAGTATGGATTTTTCTCTTCCACATTTTCTTTGGCATATTGAATCGCTTTTTCTAGTGCTTCCTCCAGAAATACGACTTTCCCTTTACGTGTGGACATTTTCTTCCCATCCTTCAGCATCATACCAAAAGAAATGTGGGTAATTTCACCTGACCACTCATACCCAAGTTTATAAAGGACAGCTCTTACCTGATTGAAGTGAAGACTTTGCTCATTTCCAACCACATAGAGGGATTCCGCATGTTGATAGGTTTCCTTACGATAGATCGCAGCTGCAAGGTCACGGGTTGTATAAAGTGTCGTGCCATCGGATTTTTTGATAAGCGCTGGTGGCATATCTAAATCATCAAGACGAACAACTTGTGCACCATCCGACTCTTCTAGCAATCCTTTTTGATTTAGCATCTCGATAATTTGATCGGATTGAGCATGGAAAGAGGATTCACCTTTGTACGAGTCAAACGAGACATTAAGTAGATCATAAATCGTTTGGAACGCCTCTAAAGACTCTTCACGGAACCACTTCCAAATCTTCGTTGCCTCTTCATCACCCTTTTCTAGCTTTTTAAACCAATCGCGGCCGAGCTGGTCAAGTGAGTTGTCCTCCTCTGCTTTTTCGTGAAAATATACATAGAGATTAAGGAGTTCTTGGATGGGGTTGGCACGAACTTTTTCCTCATCTCCCCAAAGTTTATAAGCCGCAATAAGTTTTCCGAACTGGGTCCCCCAATCCCCCAGGTAGTTGAGACGCTCGACGTTGTAACCTGTTTTCTCAAGTAGGTTTCCGATTGCATTGCCGATCACCGTTGATCGGAGATGCCCCATTGAAAATGGTTTCGCTATATTTGGGTGCGATACATCCATCGTGATGGTTTTACCAGCACCATATGATTGCGTTCCATATTGTTGACCTTCCGTGATGATCGTTTGAAGGAGCTCTGTGGCAAATTGGGATTTATTTAAGAAAAGGTTCACATAGGGACCAGCCGCTTCAACATGGGAAATGATTGTGTTTTTAGGGTTAATTTGAGTGGCTAGTTCTTGGGCAATTTGAGCTGGATTTTTCTTTTCAATTTTGGCTAGTTCAAAACACGGTAGGGCAACATCCCCCATGTGCGTGTGTTTTGGTGTTTCGAGTAGGTTTTCGATTTGTTCGGTTGATAGGTTGTTTTGTAATGCTTTTTGTAGGATTGTGATTATGTCGTTTTGGTAATTCATTGTGATTCCTCCTTAGATTCACTCTTTTGCGTACGTATGGGTAGGGCAACTTTCTCATTAATTGTGGTTGCTTCCTCACTTTTCTGATTATCTTCTTCACTTATTACAGCTACTTCCTCACTTTTCTTGCTATCTTCTTCACTTATTACAGCTACTCCCTCACTTTTCTGGCTATCTTCTTCACTTATTACAGCTACTTCCTCACTTTTTTGGCTATCTTCTTCACTTATTACGACTGCTTCCTCACTTTTCTAACAAAAACACAAAAAACCCGCCCCTTTCCCTAACAATTAGGAAAAGAGACGGGTTGTTATCCGCGGTACCACTCTCATTACCCTTCGCCAAAAAGACACACGAAAGGTCAGCTCTTGTACTTGATAACGGCAAGTTGCCGATGCCCCTACTCACGCGTTCAGGGTCATGCCTCAAAAGTCCGGTTCATCGTCTTTCACACTTCCAGGCTCGCACCAACCCTGGTTCGCTTTAGTGTCCACACGATTACTCTCTTTTTCATAGGCGATTTTCATATATTGAACTTATTATATCCGAACAGTAAAATTGTGTAAAGGATTCTTTTACCTTTTTGATCTTTTACGATATAGTAAATTCAAAACTGTTAAAGGGGGGATTTCGGTGCTTCACTTAAAATCTGTCCAGTATAAGCAACCTTCATTTCAAGAGGAGGAGTTCCCTTTTTCCTTATCTCTCTTTCGTCAACTCGATACGTTCCATTTTGAAAAACCCATCACCATTCTCATAGGCGAAAATGGTACGGGAAAATCAACTCTACTTGAATCGATTGCTTTTGAGAGTGATAGCATTTTAATTGGAGGAGAAACGATTGATCAGGACCCTACACTACAGGCCGCTAGGAAAATAGCGCTTCACCTTGACCTTACTTGGCATGCCCGGACTAAATCAGGGTTCTTTTTTCGTGCGGAGGATTTTCGAAACTATGTTCAAAAGGTAACGGAGTATAGAGAAGATGCGGAACAACAGCTTGAACGTATTCGAAGAGAGGATCCCCATAGTTATGAAGTGCTTCCTTATGCGAGAACAGTTGGTGAGCTAAAGAACCTTTATGGAGATGGACTTGAAGTGCGATCTCATGGGGAAAGTTTTCTGGATCTTTTCAAAGCAAGGCTAAGGCCGAATAGTTTTTATATTTTGGATGAGCCTGAAGCACCGTTGTCTCCATTAAAGCAATTATCTCTTATATCATTGATTATGGATTCGGTTCGAGAAGGGTCGCAATTTATTATTGCGACTCATTCGCCCATGTTGATGGCGTTACCAGAGGCAGATCTTTTATCGATTGAGGATGGTGAGCTTATTCATAAATCCTATGAGGAGCTTGAGCATGTGAAGCTGACGAAGGATTTTTTGAATCATCCGGAGCAGTTTTTGAGGCATTTGTAGATTTAGGATAAGGAAGAGACACTTTTTCAGGCGGTCTGATTGTAGATTCAGGCGATCCTAACTTCTATGCAGGCTATCCCAACACTGATTCAGGCGCAACAAGTCAAGATTCAGGCGGTTCACTGCGTTTTTCAGTCGATCTGCTCCCATATACGAGCGATCCTCATCCCCCCAACAAAAAGAAGCCCCTCCTAAGAGGGGCTTCTCTCATATATGATCATAGGGGATAATCATTCTGAAAAGGGAGCTCTTTTCGCTTCCCTTGTGGATTGTCTTTTCTTAATATCATATGGAACAATGATGCGTTTAGCTGGTTCGTCAACGTTGTTCACTTTTTCGATGACGCATTTTGCTGCCTGGCAGCCCAGACCGTGTATATTTACATCTACTGTCGTTAGTGGTGGTCGGGATATTTCGGATAAATACACGTTGTTAAAGCTTACGATCGAAACATCTTGTGGGACCTGATAGCCTAGTTCTTCAAGCATGGTCATAACACCAATACTCATCAAATCATCGACAATGACAAGACCTGTTGGTGGTTCATCGAGTTGGAACAATTGATGAACGGCTTCTCGTCCACCTGATTTCAGGAACTCCTGGTGAATATGGTATTCATCCTTGATTGGTAGTCCCGCCTTTTCAAGTGCGAGTTCATAGCCCCTCATACGGTCTAATGTCACCACAAGATCTGTGTCGCCTCCGATAAAGGCAATTCGTTCGTGGCCTTGTTCAATCAGGTGATTCGTAATATCCACAGATGCTGTAACGTTATCATTATCCACATGTGTAATACTGTCCACTTGATTGTAAGGCTTACCGATGAGAACAAACGGGAAATCTTTTTCGATTAAAAAGTTTGAAACTGGGTCGTTTACCTGGGAGTATAATAGAATAATACCATCTACTTGGTTCCCATATACCATACGTTCCACGCTTTCATAGATTTCCTCCTCTGTTTCGCCCGTAGAAATAAACAGAGAATGCTCCTCCTCATGTGCGATGGCACTAATACCACGAAGAACTTCTGAGAAGAAAGGGTTTTGTAACGCCTTGTCTGTAGAAGATTTCATGACGATGCCTAAAGCTTGAGTGGATTTATTCGCTAGGTTTCTCGCATTGACGTTTGGATGATACCCTAAATCCTTCATCGCTTTTCGAACGCGCTTTTTTGTGTTTTCACTTATTCTTGAATTGTTAGCAATAACCCTCGATACGGTTGAGGGTGCAACATTTGCTGCTTTTGCTACATCCTTGATTGTAATCCCCATTTTTCTTCACCCTTTAACGACGAACAGCGAAGAGATTATAGTTTCGCCTGGAAGTGAACACCTTGATCTGAATGCTCTCCTGAAACCTTTTCACCATTCAATGTAATTACCTGATTGTCTTGTAAACCGTGCACATACACGTCTACGTTTTGATAGGACGGATTGAATCCACCTTGTTTTTCACCAAACGTGATGCTCACTTCGTCTGGAGCTGAGGAGATCGTTACTGGGAGTTTCATAGATTCGTCTCCCTCATATTGATACGTTTCCCCATCATCATCATAGAAAACAGTTTTGTATTCACCTTTATCACTTGCATATACTTGGAGGATGAGGCTATCTTGCTTGTGCATAGTCGATTGTCTGACTGGACTTAGCGCCACAAAAGAACCTTTCTTGATGAACATTGGTAATTTATCTAACTCAGCATGAATTAAATGCGTTTGACTTCCGCTATATTCCTCACCTGTGAAGTAATCCACCCATGTGCCTTCTGGGAAGTACACAGCGCGATCGGTTACTTCTGGGTGCATAATTGGAGCAATTAACGTGTTATCCCCAATCATGAACTCATCGTAAAGCTGGTATGTCTTTTCATCATGTGGATACTCAAGCATTAATGGACGCATTACTGGTACGCCCGTTTCGTGCGCTTCACGGAATAGAGAATAGAGCTGCGGAAGCCACTGATAACGTAATTGAATATAATCGCGAATAATTGCTTCATATTTTTCACCAAACTGCCATGGTTCCTGACGCACTGTATCTAATGCAGAGTGGTTACGGAAGTATGGTGTAAACGCTCCTACTTGGGTCCAGCGAGTCAAAAGTTCACCGTTTGTATCGTGGGCAAAGCCACCAACGTCTGGCCCTGAGAAGGCAATGCCAGATAATCCAAGGTTCATACACATTGGGAGTGCCATTTGTAAATGCTCCCAGAAGCTACGGTTATCCCCTGTCCAAACTGATGCATAACGCTGAACACCTGAATAACCTGCACGTGTTAGAAGGAAAGAGCGTTTACCGCCTAGTTGTTCCTTCATCCCCTCATACGTCGCTTCTCCCATTAATAATCCATACAGGTTATGAAGGGCACGGTGTGTTTGAGGATCCCCATCATTTTTATGCATCACATTGGTATCCATCGTTTTCGTTTCGTTGAAAACAGCTGGTTCGTTCATATCATTCCAGATACCTTCGATACCAAGATCAGCATAGTATTGGTGTTTTTCACCCCACCATTTACGTGTACGTTCATCTGTAAAATCAAGGAAAGCGCTTTCTCCTGGCCAAACATCACCAGTGTAAATATTGCCTTCTAGGTACTTACAAAAATGGTCTTCACGCACACCTTCTTGATAAATGCTGTACTCAGGATCTTTTTTTACGCCTGGGTCTACAATCGGTACGATGCGAATCCCTGCGTTTTTAAGGTCCTGAATCATTTTTTCAGGTGTCGGGAATTGATCTTTATCAAACGTAAACACGCGATATTCGTTCATATAATGAATGTCTAAGTATAAAACATCAACAGGAATGTTCTTTTCAATGAATGCATTTGCTACTTCACGTACTTCTTGTTCGCTCTTATAGCTATAACGGGATTGGTGATAACCAATTGCCCATTTTGGAGGCAGTGGCATACGTCCTGTGATATGTGTGTATTGTTCAATAACATCCTTAGGAGATGGTCCAATAAACACATAGTAATCGAGCTGGCCCCCTTCGGCACGGAAGGAGTAATGATCGGATTCCGTTTTCATATCAAAGGTGGACTTATAACTATTGTCGAAAAAGATACCATGTGCGCGTCCATCTCTTAAAGACATAAAATATGGAATAGACTGATAGAGTGGATCCGTTTCTGGGTTATGAGGTGCGAACACATCTGAATTCCACATGGTATAAGATTCTCCACGTTTATCTAGGAAACCTGTTTTTTCACCAAATCCATAAAAACGGTCCTGTTCTAGCATTTCTTTATAGCAAATGACTTCACCATTTTCCTGAAACCCTAGTCCTTTTTCCTGTTCAGAGGCAATGATATGCCCGTCTTTATCTTGGATGCGAATACGGAAAGGAGCTTTTTGAATATGAGCGTCAAGTTTGCTTGTAGAAATGATATAACTGTCCGATTCTTCTTTAAGCTCTTTTTCGACCGTTTCAGTTGGTGCAATGACTGCTGGTGTTGATTTCAGAGATGGCTTTGCTTTCTGATTCATTACGATTCGGATGATGTCTGCACGATTGAATGTTACGGTCACATAGCCATTTTCACAATAAAATGTGTAGCCTTTTTCGTCTTTTTCAACGTGCATGACATTTCCAATATCCTGGTAGGGTGTTTCTGATAGGTTCTGGTTGTTTCCTGGGTGGATTGCAAAGCTTGTATCTTCAAGCATTCCATTCCCTCCTTTATTTTCTAGTCAGTTGATTCTTGTTTATTTTTGCGACTGACGATGGCAACAAAGGCTACAAAACCTCCGATGATAATGACCATGGCACCGATAAATAAGAAGTTAACTCCTTGCTCTTCTTCTTGAATAAAGATATCAGCCATTTCACGATCGATTGCAACTTTGACCTCACCATTGCCATCTTTACGGGCAACATTATCATGGATTAAGCCACGTAATTGCTTGCCTTCAGGAATATCTTTGAGATGAGCTACCTGTGTTTCTTCTGAATTATTGATAACCAAATAAGCTGTTTCATCTTCATAAGTACGTTTAAATACGCCAAAAGCTCCATCACTTACGACTTGTTCAAAGCTCCCTTTTGTTAAAGATGGGAATTTACTACGAATCGCAGAAAGTTGCTCCATGTATTGCTTCAACTCTGTATCACCAGATTTGAAGTTCATCATACGACGGTTATCTGGGTCTTCCCCACCATCCATCGGTATTTCACTTCCATAATAGACAATTGGAATACCAGGGGCACCATACATATATGTTAAAGCTAGTTTCCATCGTGTGACGGGGTTTTGATCATTATTAAAAGCTAATCGAGTAAAGCGTTTATTGTCATGATTATCTAAGAATGTACCTAGTGAAGCCGGGCTTTCGTAAAAGGCTTCATTTCGTTTCCACGCTCTATTTAAAGCATCCAGATCAACACCTGACTTCTGAAACACTTCAGTTGCTGCATTGAAAAATGGATAATCTACTAAAGAATCGATGCCGATTTTTTGGTATTCTGCCAGATAGCTTGGATCTTCACTCCAAACCTCCCCCAAAAGGAAGAAATCTTCATCTATACTTTTTACATGATCACTGAAATCTCTCCAAAAGGATTTCGGAACGTGTTTCACTGTATCTAGACGAAAACCATCAACACCCGTCTCTTCTATCCAGTATTCTGCAACATCCATAAAGTACTGCTTTACTTCAGGATTCTCCTGTTTCAAGTCAGGTAATCCATAAATCCAGCCTTCTTCAAGCTGTGTTTGGCTATTCCCCATAATCATGGACTCTTCATGAAACCAATCTTTCTTCTCAGGATCATCTACCCAAGGGTGTTGTTGACCTGTATGGTTCACAACAAAATCAAAAATAACTTTCATATCACGCTTGTGAGCTTCCTCAACAAGCTTCTTGGCATCAGCCATCGTACCGAAGTGTTCTTCTACTTTTTTGAAGTCTGTAATCCAATATCCGTGATAACCTTTGGGCTGGTTCTCCATAATCGGAGTAAGCCAGATTGCAGTAAAACCTAACTCCTTAATGTAATCTAGCTTTTCAATAACCCCTTGAAGATCACCGCCATGGTATGCTTTAGGGTCTTTAGTATTTACTTCATAATCATTTTCCTGGTTTCCGTTGTAGAAACGATCCACCATCAAAAAATAGATTGACTCATCTTGCCAGTTTCCTTCTTCTTTTTCAGCAGCTCCTGTTTGTGGAAAGGCGTAAAAAAGAAGAAACGGAATCATGATGAGCGTACACAACACTCTGATTTTCATTTTCCGCTCCTCCAATGTAAACAATTTCATACGCCATTAAGATTATCCTTTCGTACCGCCTGCCGTCAAACCGGAAACGAAGTATTTTTGTAAGGACAAGAACAAAATCGAAATAGGAATGGCAATTAGTACAGATCCAGCTGCGAATTTTGTGAATTCGTTTCCAAATTGGTCTGCAATAAGATCGTAAAGACCCACGGCTAACGTGTACTTTTCTTCAGATCTTAATAAGACCCTTGCCAATATGAAATCTGTAAAAGGCGTAATAAAAGTAAATAACGAAACAACAGCTATAATCGGTTTTGCTAATGGCATAACGATTTGAATGAAAATTCTGAAGTGTCCTGCTCCATCCATTCGAGCTGACTCATCCAGCTCTCTTGGGATGGAATCAATGTAACCTTTCATAAGCCATGTGTTCATCGGAATAGCTCCACCCGTATATACCAGAATTAGAGCAAAATGTGTATCCAATAAACCTGTTGTTAATGCTAAAACATAAATTGCAATTAGAGCTGCAAAATTCGGAATCATTTGCAGAATTAAGAAAGTTAATAAACCATTTTTTCTCCCCACAAAGCGATAACGAGAGAAACTATACCCTGTTAAGCAGACCATTGTTACTGATAACACCATCGTAATAGAACAAATTTTAAGAGTGTTCCAGTACCATAGTAAATAGTCACTCTCCTCTAAATTAAATAAACTCTTATAGTGAGTAAGTGAAGCATTGTCTGGGATCAGCTTAGAACTTGAGAGACTATCACCTGGGTTAAAGGAGGAGCCAACGATCCAAATAACGGGATACAAAATCACTGCAAACATGATTAAAATAATCGAATAAGATAAGGTTAATTTTAAGATTTTTTGATTCTTCATAATTACATCATATCCTCTTCTTGGAATGACCTTGTTTTTCTAAACTGCCAAATGGCTACTGAAATTACAATTAATGAAAGCATCATCGTTATGGCAGCAGCTTTTCCATACTGAGCGCTTGTCATCGTCAGTTCGTATATCCACGAGATTAAAATGTCTGTTCCACCTGCGTTTTGGTTTGGTACAGCTGGACCACCACCATTAAACAGGAAGATTACGTTAAAGTTATTGAAGTTAAACGTGTACTGTGTAATCAATATAGGCGCTGTTGCATAAAGAATTAACGGTAACGTAATAGATTTAAACTTTTGGAAAATACTCGCTCCATCTACATCTGCAGCTTCATATAATTCATCTGGAATCGATTGCAGGACCCCGGTTGTCATAGCAAATACAAATGGGAATCCTAGCCATCCTTGAATCATAATTAGTGCAAATCTAGTCCAAAATGGATCTGTCATCCAATGAATGCTTACACCCAATGCTGATAAAATGTCTTCATTAATCGTACCAACCGTTTCATTAAACATGCCTGCGAATACAAGAATTGAAACGAATGCTGGTATAGCCCAAGGTAAAATGAAAACTGTTCGAATAGTTTTCTTAAACATTAAGTCTTTCTGATTTACTAGAACCGCTAAGAATACTCCAAGTGCAACCTGTAATGTCGTTGCTACAAAGGTCCAAATAATTGTCCAAGAAAGAACGCTGAAAAATGTTTGCCTCCAAATATCTAGCTTAAAAATATCAATATAGTTTTGAATACCAATCCAATCAACTAGTTTTGCAGGAGGCGAATGATATAGATCGTAGTTTGTAAAGGAAAGCAAGACTACGAATATAATAGGAAATATTACAACAAAAAGAAGCAAGATAAATCCTGGAGAAATCATGAGATAAGGAAACCCGCTATCAACTAATGTTCGGTACTGCTCACGTACCGAGTTCAGCTTATTTCCTAAGTCTCGTTTTTTACCGTTCTGATAAGCATCATATAAATTATAAGCGTAAACTAAAAGCCCTAATAAAATAACAAGTAATGAAATGATCCCTTTAACAAGTAAAAATATAGAGTGATCATATTTAACATCAGTACCTAGCGTAACCAATCCCCACAAACCAAGACTAATCATATCTGCAAATGCAACAATAAATGCACCACATAAAACTAAAAAGATAAGTCCCTTCAGTAATTGACGATTATAGAATTGACCAAACCCTGGAATTATGGATAAGCCCATGGCTAGTTTGCGGTGTTTGGATGCAGGTTTTTCCGTTTCATAACCTGTCTGGATGTTTGGCTCCATATGGGAATCTCCTTTCTAGCCTCCATGATGGAATAAGCAGCACCTCTCTATGAGAGGCACCGCTTACAACATTATCTTTTTTATTCAGAATGATTTGCTTCAATATTTGCTTTAATTGTTTCGACAGCACTATTTAAAGCTTCTTCTGGTTCTGCCTTATCTGTTGCTACAAGTTGAAGAGCTTGTGCCATTGGTCCCCAAACCTCTGCCATTTCTGGGATATTAGGCATTGGAGTTGCACGAGAAGATTGAACGGCAACAGCTTTTGCTTTTGGATCTTCTGCAATAATAGGGTCTTCAATTAAAGATTTAACTGGTGGAATTTCAGATGTTTTTTCAAAACGGATTTTAGCGTTTTCTTCATTTGCAATCCACTCTACTAGTTTAGTAGCCCATTCTTTGTTGTCAGAGAATGAACTTACATGCCAGCCTTTAACACCCATGAATGTTTTAGGATATTCCCCATTTGGTAATTTTGGCATTGGCGCTACACCATAATTGATACCTTTGTCAGTGAGTCCCTGGAATGCCCATGGTCCATCTTGCTGTGAGGCAACTTTACCTTCCTCAAATAGAGCACCTTTTGTAGATCCACCGCTCTCTCCAACAATTCCACTTGGGAAAATGTTGTCATACCACTTTTCAATATACTCGGCACCTTTAATTGCACCTTCATTGTTCAAACCGATTTTAGTTGGGTCAAGTGCACCTTCATTGTTTTCAAACACATACCCACCAAATCCACCAATAACAGCATGAGCAAAGTAATAGTTATCCCATAAAGCTAAGAAACCATATTCTTTGTCTCCACCAAAATCTTGAGAGAACTTATAAAGCTCTTCAAAATTTTCAGGTGGTTTTTCCATATGATCTTTATTGTAAATAAACACTGGTGTTTCAGTAGCTTTCGGTAGACCATATAATGTGCCATCGTATGTTTGTGCTAGGATTGATGACTCCGTATAGCGATTAACTACTTCATCATTTGATTCAATTGGTGCAATTAAGCCTTCTGTAACAACCTGACCGATTTGGTCGTGCGGTAATGTAAGTACATCTGGCCCACTTCCTGCTGGACCATCAAGACGAAGGTTTTCACGGATTTCTGAAGCCATATCCATTTCTTTATACTCTACTTTAATTCCATATTCCTCTTCGAAACTTTTAATTGCTGGCTCAAGACCAACACCTTTTTCTTTGTCCTCCCAGATTACTAGCTTCTCTGGTTTATCAGAACTCGTTTCTCCTTCAGTGTTCTCATTTGAAGACCCCTCATTGTTACCTTCCGATTCCTCGTTAGTTGGTCGTTCAGGTGCACATGCTGCAAGAACACCTAGAGCCAAAACCAACATCATGAAAAGAGCAAAAACCTTTTTCATGCTTGACCCCTCCTGATATAAGATTAAATTTATGTACAAACGTCAAAAGCAAGTATGTCTTGATGATATGAAACCAATTTAGGAAAACGTTTGCACAACTTCTTAATTAGCATTATACACGAGTTGTAAATTTTAGCAATAGTTTTTTAAAGCGCTTTCAATATTTTGATAGAAATTATACAATCATAGGCAAACGCAGTATTTATAAAGAGATTTCATATATTATCAATTGACACTTGAAAGCGCTTGCTCTACTCTCATGTTATATACTTCTTTGTATTTCCAGATCTTATACTACACTATGAAATTCGCAAAAAAGCGCAAACGTTTGCTCAAAATAAGGAGGAGATTTAATGTTAAAAGAAGCAATCTATCATAGACCAAAAAACAACTTTGCCTACGCTTATGATAAGGAAACAGTACATATTAGAATCCGCACAAAAAAAGATGACCTTACTCGTGTACGTCTACAACATGGAGATCCATACTACTGGACAGAAGATGGTTGGCAATACCAACTAGAGGATATGGAGAAAAGCGGAAGTGATTCTCTTTTCGATTACTGGGTTATCGCCATCAAACCTCCTCACCGTCGTTTACGTTACGGTTTTGAGTTAACAGATGAAAAGGAAACCGTGTACTTTACTGAAAAAGGATACTTCGAAGAGCCTCCAGGAGAAACGAATGATCACTTTAGTTTCCCTTTCTTAAATCCAATAGATGTATTTGATGCTCCTGATTGGGTACGAGACACAGTTTGGTATCAGATTTTCCCAGAACGTTTTGCTAATGGAGATCCCTCGATCAATCCTGAAGGAGTTTTACCTTGGGCAAGTACCGAACCTAAACCTGATAACTTCTTTGGCGGTGATTTTGAAGGTGTGATTCAAAAACTAGACTATCTTGTTGACTTAGGAATAAATGGAATCTATTTCACTCCTATCTTTAAAGCACGTTCTAACCATAAATACGATACGATCGATTATATGGAAATCGACCCTCAATTCGGTGACAAAGAAACATTCCGTAGGTTAATCAAAGAGTGTCACAACCGTGGCATCCGCGTCATGCTCGATGCTGTATTCAACCATAGCGGCTATTACTTTGAACCATTTCAAGATCTATTGAAGCATGGTGAACATTCTAAATATAAAGATTGGTTCCATATAAGAGAATTTCCGATTCAAGAGGAACCAATTCCTAGTTATGATACATTTGCGTATGTTCCATCAATGCCAAAATTAAATACTGAGCATCCTGAAGTTCGTAAATATCTTCTAGATGTAGGGAGGTACTGGATAGAGGAATTTGATATTGATGGTTGGAGACTAGATGTTGCAAATGAGGTTGATCATGCCTTTTGGAGAGAATTTCGTAAGGTCGTAAAAGATGCAAAAGAAGATGCTTACATTTTAGGAGAGATCTGGCATGACTCTATGCCTTGGTTACAGGGCGATCAATTTGATGCAGTTATGAATTACCCATTTACGAGCGGTGTGCTACAATTCTTTGCTGAACAAAACATCTCTGCTAAGGATTTTTCAAACAAGATCACAAATGTACTTCAATTATATCCCGAAAACGTGAATGAAGTATCTTTTAATTTACTAGATAGTCACGACACATCAAGAATTCTATCAATTGCTAATGAGAACAAGGACGTTGTCAAACTGATCTTCCTCTTCCAACTATCCTTTATCGGAACACCATGCATCTATTATGGAGATGAAGTTGGTATGACAGGTTTAGGTGATCCTGGCTGTCGTAAATGTATGGTGTGGGATAAAGAAAAACAAGATCTTGATTTATTCTCACATGTACAGAAGCTTTTGACCTTGAGAAAAGAAATTTCTGTTTTTGGTAATGATGGTGCTTTCCGTTTCATAAAAACAGATGATGCAACAAATTCAATTATGTATGAGAAAGCTAATGCTCAACAGAAGCTTTTATTCGTCATTAATAATTCTGAACATCATGTTACACAGGTGCTTCCAAATGCTGAAACCTATAATGCAAAAGAACTCCTTACTGAAGAAAATGTACAATTAAATCCTTATGAAGAAATAACATTAAATCCTTATGAAGGAAAAGTGTATTTAATCCAATAAGATAATATTAAATCCTACCAATGAATGGTAGGATTTAATTCATAAAGGGGATACCATGGGTGAAACGAAAGCCGATACAACCAAAAACCTAACGCTGTTTTCTTTAACCTGGCCGATTTTCATCGAGATATTGTTACACATGCTCATGGGAAATGCGGATACACACATGCTTAGTCAATATTCGGATGATGCGGTAGCTGCCGTGGGGGTATCCAATCAAATTTTGTCTATTGTCATTGTTATGTTCGGATTTGTAGCGACAGGAGCAGGTATTCTTAATTGGACATTATATGGGAGCAGACAAAATTGAATCGGCTTTCACAAGATGTTTAAGAAGTACAAAGATTGCCATCATTATTTCTGTTTCCATGGCACTTGTTGTTTATGCTGGAAGTGACTTGTTACTAGGTTTGTTCACGAATAATTCGAGCATTATTGAACAGGGCTCTGTTTTACTAATGATGACGGTGTTGCTTGAACCAGGACGTGCCACAAATTTAGTGGTTATTCATTCTCTACGCGGTGCTGGTGATGTAAAATTCCCTGTTATTATTGGGGTTTTATCCATGTGGGGTATCTCTGTTACATTCGCTTGGTTCTTTGGCCTCTATCTGGATCTTGGTTTAGTGGGAATTTGGATTGGATTTATTGCTGATGAGTGGTTACGCGGGTTGATTATGATCAATCGTTGGCGTGGGAAGAAATGGACTGATAAACATTTTGTATAATTATAGGAATTGAGAACAATTACAGATATTTCCCTTTATGTCTTATCCCTATTTCGTTTATACTAATAGAAGATAATTACCAAAAGTTGCTTTTGATTCCTACGTATGGTTTTCACATTTTTTCAAAGCCTATAAATAGAATCAATGGCAGGGAGGCACTTATACATGAAACGTACATTTACTTTATTTCTTACAAGCATCATGACCATTTTCATAATCGCTGGCTGTAGCGCTGGTGCTACAACAGCAGATCCCGTATCCCACGCAAAAAGTCAGTTAGACATTCCGGTTTTCACACCAACTTATTTACCAGAAGGCTTTACGCTGAATGCTTCGGATTCTTATTTTATTAATGGATCTCTTTTCTTATCCTATCAGAGTGAGGATGGAGAAAAAGCAGTCGATATTTACGTTGACCACAACAACGTCCGTGATGTAAACGAGCATATCTACAAGTATATCAACGATGATTTTGATGAAGAACTTGAAATCAATTTAGAGCCGTATCAAAAAATCGGGACTTTTGTTGGGAAGCTTACAAGGAAAGATAAATTTTTAGTATTAAACTTTCAATTCATTCCTGAGCGTTTTGTAGAAGAGGAAACGACAGCTCATTATGTCATAAAGTCAAAAGGATTGTCTGAACAGCAATTTAAGCAGATTATTTCTACGTTATCTGAATAATGAACAAAGGTCTGAGCCTCTATCAGGAGGTTCAGACCTTTTTGTATTATCCAGGAAATTATAAATTTTGTGACTTTTGTATTACTTTTTAATGCGCGTGGGACCAAATCCAGCTCCAGCGCCCAGCAACTAGTATGGTTGGGCCCACATGACGTGGGTCAGATCGACGTTGTCACAGGACGTGACGGGTTTAGTCGATCATTCTTTCTCCGTAAGATAAGTCAACATCGAATCGCTTTGCTCTTCGTGTTTCCTTTACACGTTTGTTACATAAAATTTTAACAATGAAGGAACTCGACGTAGTTAAAATTTCTAGGTGAAAGTACCACGGCAACTATGCTTCTGTCTGCGCCTATTGGCTTGCCAATCAGCAAGTTTAGTTAATCTTACTTCGGCTCAGTCCAGCATATACGTTGCTACCCGGGCGCTTACGCTTTTGTTCTATCAAATTTCAATTTTAACTTTATATTTCTGTAGCCAATAATTAATTTGAGCTAAATGCGCTAAAAGTTGTGGTCCCGTCATTAGCTGTCCGAACCATGGGGCATCAATGTCCTTTCCTTCACTTTCAACAAGATCCCGAATCCGATCTCGTTCAAACAGCTGGAAAAGCGGTGCTTTCGGGTCATCTAGAATTTCGTGCATCCAGCTAACAACAGCCTTTGTATAAACCGGGTTATGCGTTTTCGGATAAGGACTCTTCTTACGGTATAGCACATCATCCGGTAAGGTACCCTCTAACGCTTTTCTCAAAATCCCTTTTTCTCTATCCCCATAACGCTTCATATCCCATGGAATATTCCAAACGTATTCTACAAGTCGGTGATCACTAAATGGAACACGAACTTCTAAGCTCGCCCCCATACTCATGCGGTCCTTCCTATCTAGAAGCGTCGTCATAAACCACAGCATATTGAGATAAAAGAGCTGGCGGCGTTGCTTTTCTTCTTTATCTTCCCCTTCAAGCTCTGGCGTCTCCTTAATCGTTTCATGATAACGATCCATCATATAGCTTTGGAGATCCAGTTTTTCTTGCCACTCTTGCTTTAGCAACTCCTGTCGAACCTGCGAAGAGCGAATCCATGGGAACCCATCTCGGGCAAGTTCATCTTCGCGGTAAAACCAAGGATACCCTCCGAAAATCTCATCTGCACACTCCCCGGATAGTGCTACCGTCACGTCTTTTTTGACCTCTCGACAAAACCAGAGTAAGGAAGAATCAATATCCGCCATACCTGGTAAATCCCGCATATCCACAGCTTCTTTTAAGTAATTTGCGAGTACCTCATTATTTAATACGCAATTCTTGTGATCTGTACCATTACTATCCGAAACAAGCTTAATGTAAGCTTCATCGCTATTCGGTTGGAATGTATTTGATTTAAAGTATTTTTGGTTATCTTCATAATCAATCGAGTATGTTTTAAGTGTACCTCTTCCTTCTTTCTTCATGTGATCTGCTGCAATGGACGTAATGGCACTAGAATCTACCCCTCCTGATAAGAAAGTCCCGACCGGAACATCCGAAATGAGTTGCCTTGTCACTGCATCATGAAATAGCTCTCGAATTCTTGCTGCCGTTTCTTCTGCATTTTCGGTATGCGGCTTGCTTTCTACGTTCCAATATCGTTCAATTTTCAAACCACTTTTGTCGTAACGTGCGCGGTGCCCAGGTCGGATTTCTTTGACACCTTTAAAAACACCATGCCCAGGCGTACGAGAAGGTCCTAATGCAAGAATTTCACTTAGACCATCCTTATCCAAAATAGGCTTCACATCTGGATGAGCTAATAAAGCTTTTAATTCAGACCCAAACAGAAGTCCTCCAGCATTTTCTGTATAAAATAAAGGCTTAACGCCCAAGCGATCTCGTGCTAAGAAAAGCGATCGATCTCTTCCATCCCAAATCGCAAAAGCGAAAATTCCATTTAAATGATCCACACACTTATCTTTCCATTGCATATAACTTTTCAGCAAAACCTCGGTATCAGAATGAGATTGAAACCTCCACCCCATTCGATCTAGCTTCTTTCGTATGTCTTCTGTATTATAAAGTTCGCCATTATAGCATATTGTATAAGAATCGGTTCCGAATTGGAATGTCATCGGCTGATGGCCACCATCAGGATCTACTACGATCAATCTTTGATGTCCAAAGGCTACATGTGGCTTAATCCAAGAATTTGATTCGTCCGGTCCTCTATAATGGAGCGTTTTGGCCATATCTTCAACAATCTGCTCATACTGCGTAAGGTCTTTTTGATAATCAACCCATCCGCTAATCCCGCACATTGAACCTCACCCTTTCTACAACTCGTGATGCATCTCTTTTCATACATATGCCCAGATGAGAAAGATGTGAAAAAGAAAACTGTTTAATAGCACATTGAGGGGATTATATTTTGAATCGTCAAAAGTTGAGAAAAGTTATCATTTACACTTGAAAATGATTCTCAATTTCATTATAATGAAATTATCGAAACTTACTTACCCCCCCTTTTATAAAAAGCACTGTACTTAACTAGCTGCCATGGTGAGTGCAGTGTTTTTTGTATTTCAATAAAAAAACTGCTCCTCTCAACAGTGAGAAGAACAGTTTTTCAAATTTACATTCCTAATGGTAAGCGACCAAATCCAAGTACCACCGCAATGATGAAAGCGATAAAGAATTGAATCCACCACGTACGAGCAGGCTGGCGTTTTTTCGCTTTGTTTGCGATCATTTCAATCGCTGCAATCGTCCATATACCAGCGATCACTTTAATGATTAACTCACCTGTAAATCCGCTGATACCTTCAAAGTAATTTCCAATTAGGCTTCCACCTGAATACAAGATTAATAAAAAGTCCAAACGCAAAATCATGTGAACAATTTTACCTGGTTTCGCTTTTCCAAAACGGTATAGCCACACAGCTACGCCGAGTAGGATTAACGCAAGCACCCACGATGTGATATGTAAGTGTGTCATCCTTTTTCCTCCTTAACGTAAACGTACAAGCTAGCCCTATCATCATAACAAAAATTAGCTTTTGAAGCGAATGTTTACTATCCTTACAGTCGAATAACCAAATAATTCAGAAAAACTGTTATAATGACACTATTGGAGTCATCTTATTAACTAGGAGGGATACAATGACACGTACACAATCGAGTGAAGAAATTATTGAACAAACCCAGGAATATGGTGCGAAGAACTATCATCCACTGCCAATCGTTGTTGCAAAAGCGGAAGGTGTGTGGGTTGAGGATCCAGAAGGTAATCGTTACATGGATATGTTAAGTGCCTATTCTGCGGTGAACCAAGGACACCGTCATCCGAAGATCATCAAAGCGCTAAATGACCAAGCCGGGCGCGTCACGCTGACCTCTCGTGCTTTCCATAATGATCAACTTGGACCTTGGTATGAAAAAATTTGTAAGCTAACGAACAAGGAAATGGCTCTACCAATGAACACAGGTGCTGAAGCTGTTGAGACAGCGATTAAAGCAGCTCGTCGTTGGTCATATGATGTAAAAGGTGTTGAAGAAGATCAAGCTGAGATCATTGCTTGCACAGGTAACTTCCATGGCCGTACAATGACAGCGGTTTCCTTATCTTCTGAAGCAGAATATAAACGCGGATTCGGACCAATGCTTCCGAATATTAAAATTGTTCCTTATGGCGATGCTGAAGCTTTACGCAATGCGATTACAAAAAATACAGCAGCCTTCATTTTTGAACCGATTCAGGGTGAAGCCGGTATTGTTATGCCACCTGAAGGGTTCTTAAAAGAAGCTTATGATATTTGCCAAGAAAACAATGTCCTTTACATCGCGGATGAGATCCAAGCAGGTCTAGGTCGTAGTGGTAAAATGTTTGCTTGTGACTGGGAGAATGTTTCACCTGATATCCTTATCCTAGGTAAAGCACTAGGCGGCGGTGTTTTCCCAATCTCTTGTATTGTTGCGAACAAAGATATCCTCGGCGTATTTAACCCAGGCTCTCACGGTTCAACATTCGGGGGTAACCCACTAGCATGTGCCGTATCGGTTGCATCTTTAGAAGTTCTTGAAGAAGAAAAACTGGCTACTCGTTCACTAGAACTTGGTGAGTATATGAAAAAAGAACTTCAAAAAATCGATAATCCAAAAATTAAAGAAGTTCGCGGTAAAGGCTTATTCATCGGTGTTGAGATGAAAGAACCAGCTCGTAAATACTGCGAAGAGTTAAAAGCAAAAGGACTTCTTTGTAAGGAAACCCATGAAAACGTGATCCGCTTCGCTCCTCCACTTGTGATTGATCAAGAAGATCTGGACTGGGCGATTGGACATATTAAAGATGTGTTGAGTTAATTTAAAAACCCTGCCATTTGGCAGGGTTTTCTTATTTGAGAGTATCGGTGTTTTCGCTCGGGTCGCCACTCCTTTCGCTACTATCTTTCCCCCGAAAGTCTATATCCCCCCTATTTTATAAAGCCTTCACTGCTCCCCCATCTACAACAAAAGACTGACCTGTCACATACGTGTTAGCAAAAGAAGCTAAAAACACAGCGGTTCGCGCAAATTCTTCAGGGGTTCCATAACGCCCTGCTGGGATTCGTGTCTCATGCTCTGCTTTTACTTCCTCAGGACTTAACCCTCTCCGTTTCGCCTGTACTTGATCTAATTCTTCCACACGATCTGTACTAATTCTCCCTGGACCTAATGTATTCACTAGAATGTTTTCTCCTGCATACTCACGAGCTAGTGATTTCGATAACCCTACAATGCCATTTCTGAACGTATTCGAAAGGATCAAGCCATCAATCGGCTCTTTGATTGAAGAGGATGCAATATTTAAAATTCTACCTTCCCCTGCTTCTTTCATATGAGGAAGCACATAACGTGTTGCTCGAATGAAACTCAATAAATTTAACTCAAAAGCTTTTTGCCAATCTTCATCCTCAAAATCCATAAACGATCCAGCTGGAGGACCACCAGCATTATTAATTAACACATCTATGCCACCTAGCTTATCGATTGCTCCTTCGAATAATGATTTAAGGTCCTCCTCTTTTGTTATATCGCACACCTCTGTATGAGGTCCTGAATAACCTCCACCAATTCCAAGCTTGATTTCCTGAGCCGCTTCAAGTAAATGTTCTGGATCACGGCTTGTGATTAGCACTTCTGCTCCCTCACGTACAAATTCTTTAGCAATCGCCTGGCCAATTCCTTTGCTTGATGCCAATACAACAACTCGTTTTCCTTTTAACCCTAAATCCATAAAAAATCCTCCTCGATTCTTATTACTCCTATTGTAAAGAATCGGGGAGGGGATCATCCAAAATTATGATTTAAAAGGCTTCTAAGAAATTGATTAGAGCAGGTCCAAGCAGAACAATAAACAGACTTGGGAAAATGAACAAAACAAGCGGGAACATCATTTTAACTGGAGCTTTCATGGCCTGTTCCTCTGCTCTTTGTTTACGCTGATCTCTCACCTCATTCGATTGCACGCGGAGGACCTGTACCATCCCAATCCCTAGTTTTTCAGCCTGCAAAATATTACTGATTAATACTTTGATTTCATCTAACTCTAAGCGTTCTTTAACACCCGTTAACGCTTCTCGACGAGTTCGTCCCAGACGAATCTCCTCCAAGCAACGATGGAATTCATCCGAAAGCACACCCTCTTGCTTAGAAACCAATTTTCCTAATGCAGAGTCAAACCCCAGACCAGCCTCAAGACTTACGGTCAAAAGATCTAATACATCAGGGAGTTCCTTTAAAGCTTTTTCATTTCTTGCTTTTATTTTTTGGTTAATATAAATCTTCGGGAAGATGAGCGCAATGCCAGCACCGAAAAGTCCCATTGTAATATCAGCGCCAAATGATCCACCTAATAAAGCACTGTACCCACCAAATAAGACAGGTAACAGAACCATCAAAATGATCTGAATAAGGCGATATTCAACTGGTGTCATGCCGAATGGGTTTCCAGCTTTGAGCAGCTTAAGCTCAAGATTGTTTTCTTTCTGGTCATTTTCTGGCTTCATCTTTTTACGAAAACTTCGTCTGAAGGATTTCCATAATGGACCTATGAGTCGCTTCGAAATCGGTAAATCTTCTTTTTCTTCAGAAGGCTCACTAAATACAGCCTCCGAGCTTCCTGTTACTTTCGCCAGTCTGCTTTGTACATGTCCCTTCTTCTCATCACGTACACTCAGCAAACCGTAGACGAGTAAAACCATGGTTAGAAAAAAGCTAAGATAAATCATAAATTACACCTCAATTGTGGTGATTTTCTTAATCATAAAGAAGCCAACCGTTCCTGAAACAGCACCGCCAGCTAGCATAATCATTCCAATGGGGTGCGAAAAAAGCGCACCTATATAATCCGGTTCAATTAAGTAAAGGATAAATGCAAGTGCTACCGGTAAGAGTCCAATAACGACTCCTGATAAGCGACCTTGAGCCGTTAGGGTTGTAATCTGTCGTTGGATTTTTGTACGATCGCGAATCGTGTTCACAATTTTATCTAGAACAGTAGCCAAGTTTCCTCCAACGGTGCGTTGAATGATTATCGCTTGAACCATCAGCTCTAAGTCCTTACTCGGCATACGCTCATAGAGTCCATTAAGCGAATCCTCAAGTGTACTTCCGTATTGCATCTCTTTCAGGACAAGCTCGATTTCATCCTTAATGGGTGCCTCTCCTTCTTCCACAACGGTTTGGAGACTCTGAGGCAAACTGAAGCCCGCACGCATCGAACCAATCATGGTGGTAAGCATATCCGGTAATCCTTCATTAAATGCTTTGACTCGATCCTTAATCTTCTTCTTAATAAACCACAACGGAATAAAATATCCAATTGGCGCACCTATGAACAACATGACTAAATCTCCCGAAATTAAAAATAGTAGCATGCCTACAAGAAAAACGGAGATTAATTGAAAAAACAAATATTCCTCAGGCTTAATCGGTAGGCCTGACTTTTTAATTAACGCTTCTAATTTTGAAGACTTTTCTTTCGATAATACTTTCTTGCCAAGTTTTTCACGAGCTAAGCGAATATCTACAAGAGAACGCAGCTTCCTTTTATCTAGCTTCTTAGAATCAGAATGTTCAAGGTAGCGCTTCATTCTCTTTTCCAAGCGTTTATTTCTCATAAAGAGAAAGTGGAATAGACCGTAGAAAAATAGGAGGGTGGTAAGTCCGACCATTAACGTAATGTACCAGAACATTTACATCCACTCCTCTTGTTCAATAAACACATGAGCCGGAATGTGAATACCTGAGGATTCCAAACGCTCATAGAATTTCGGACGTACCCCCGTTGGCACAAGACGACCTTGGATTTTCCCGTTTTCATCTACACCTGTTTGCTTATATGTAAAGATGTCTTGCAGCACAATGACGTCACCTTCCATTCCCTGCACCTCAGTAATGTGGGTTATACGTCGTGTACCATCTTTCAAACGAGCCTGTTGAATAATCACATCCAAGGCACCAGCAATTTGTTCACGAATCGCTCGGATCGGAAGCTCCATTCCTGCCATTAATACCATTGTTTCTAAACGAGATATCATATCACGTGGGGAGTTCGAGTGTCCTGTAGCCAGAGACCCATCGTGACCTGTATTCATGGCTTGAAGCATATCAAGTGCTTCTCCACCACGAACCTCACCAATTACAATACGGTCAGGACGCATACGTAACGAATTTCGAACAAGCTCACGTATTGGAATGCCACCCTTACCTTCAATGTTCGGAGGTCGAGATTCGAGAGATACAACGTGTTCTTGTCCCAATTGAAGCTCGGCTGAATCCTCAATCGTGATAATACGCTCATCAAATGGGATGAAATTCGATAAAACATTCAGTGTAGTTGTTTTACCAGAGCCTGTACCACCACTTACGAAAGTATTTAAATCCGCTTTAACACAAGCATCTAGAAACGTAGCCATCTCACGTGTTACAGTACCGAATTCTATAAGGTTATCAATCGTAAATGGATCCTTTGAGAATTTACGAATGGTAATGGTTGGTCCATTTAACGCAAGAGGCGGGATAATCGCATTCACACGAGAACCATCAGGTAAGCGAGCATCTACCAAAGGTGAGCTTTCATCAATACGACGTCCGATGGGTGCTACGATTTTTTCTATGACATTCATGACATGTTCATCATCACGGAACTGAACATTGGAAAGCTCAATTTTTCCGTTACGTTCCATATAGATCGCATCTGGTCCGTTCACCATAACCTCTGATACTTCAGGGTCTAACAACAATGGATTAATTGGGCCAAAACCAGTCAGGTCATTGATTAGTTCTTCTACTACTTTTTTGCGATCCACTTGGCCGCGAAAGGTCTCATCTTCTTTCATGATCTCAATGGCCATTTGATCTAGCTGTGGGATGATTTCTTCAATCTCTGTATCATCAATATCATCTAGAATCTGCTTATGCAGTCGATTTTTTAACTCCTGATGCTTCGTTAACTTTTGACGCTCTGGCTTTTTCTTTTCCTGGCTGGGTTGAGTTGGCCTCTGGTTATCGCGAAAAGCTTGTAATAAATCCTGTTGATTTATTTGCGAAGATTGTTCTTCCCCATGTGGATCTTGTTCCACCTTATGTTTATTTTTCTCTTCAATCCGATTTAATAAGCTCACGTGCTACGCCTCCTCCCAAACGGTTTTAATAAACTTTTTTTCGGAGCAGCTTCTTCTTTCTCTTCTTCACCTTCAACGTCTCTTTTCGTCAGAAGTTTATCGAAAAGGCCACTCTTCTTTTTCTCATTAAACATCGTAATTTCTCTCTTTGAATACAGGCGTTCAGCCATTTTGTAGTAGGCTTTCGCCAAATCGGTTTTAGCTTGATTCATTACAAACGGAATACCAATATTCAACGACTGACTTGCTGTTTGAAAGTCGTTCGGTAAATAGATCGGTTCCTCTGAATTCAAGATGCCAACAACGTCATTTGGTTTAATAACGGATTCCATCGTAGAACGATTTAAGACGAGCTCTACCTTATGCCTAATATCTAACGTTTCAAATGTCTCAAGCATTAAGCGCGTATTTTTTAACGTCGACATCTCTAAATTCGTCACGAGAAGAACACGATCAGCCATATCCAACATCTTTAAATTATTCTCATGGAATCCTACACCACAATCTACTAATACGTAATGATGTTCTTCTAGCAACGTATTTAACACTTTTTCAATCGTTTCAGGAGTAACGAGGTCTGCATACTCTGGACGGTCTGGGCCTGCCAATACTTTTAATCCACTTTCATGGTGGTTTAAATAACTTAATATACTTGGCTTATCAATACTTTCACCCTCATCAAGGATATCCTTCATAGTAAAAGATGATTTTAAATCGAGAGATAAGCTAACATCACCGAATTGAAAATCGCCATCAACTAGTGACACGCGTATGTTTTTCTTACAAAAGGCCGTTGCTAGGTTCACACTTAAACACGTTTTCCCAACGCCACCTTTTGCTGATGCTACAACAATCAGTTCGCCTCTTTTTTGAACTCCCTCTTCCATGGTTATACCTCCTTTCATATTTTTATAGAAAACTAGTTTTCTTGTTCCTTCGGTTCAGCTTCTTCTTTTAATCTCGAACGTAATGCCATATGAATGTTACCTTCTTCCGATGCTTTTACGATTTTCGCAACTTCATGAGGTTCAACCTCAATCGTGATAGAACTGTACTCTACATAATCCTCTTTTGAATTCGATTCGACGAGCTTACGACCAATAGCAAGAACACGTGCTCTTTGCTCGATTAACTTCGTTTCTACCTTCGTTTCCCCATTTTCCTTTTTTGCGATCGAAGCATAAACATCTACATAATCCTCCGGCTCAATTAAGTTTGAAACGGATTGTACCATGTTTACTCCCAAAGATAACGCACGCTTCCCTTGTGAAACTTTTTTCGCTACAATCAGTTCCTCTTCTTTTTTGGATTGCAATCGATGGGATAAGATCGGCTCTCCCTGAGCAATAGCTGCGGTAGCATATTTCCCCTCGATCCCGTCCATCTTTTTAAGAGCACTTGCATGCAGCCCACCCTCAGGTTTAGAGACGAGCTCTAAATCATCTTTATCAATTCGTTGGTTCTTCCCAATAGCTTCTTTTGCAACAACTACCTCTACCATATTTCCTTGTTTCGCTTTCGTTACCTGAATATCTTTTGTGTACTGATAAAATAAATATGTAGTCATAATCCCCATAACTAGGGCTAATGTCATCATGACTTTTCCTTTCATTCTGTCCACCTACCTTGTTAGTCGAATTGCGTATGCGCCTCTATCATAGGCACCACTTTCATAAACGCCTTTTCCAGCTCGTTTGATAAACATTCCTGTAATACTTGTATCTTTTGGGTCTATGGGTTCTGTAATAAAGAAGTAAGCAAATCCTGTCACTTCTACACTTTTTAACTGGTTTGTTGTCTGTTTATGTGGTGTGTAAACAGGTACTAATAATATCCGGTCACAGTCACGGTTGATTTGTTTTGATCCTGATTCATAACCACAACTATCTAACAGCTTCTCACTAACTACAGACCTCGTTTTACCCGCTACATTTCCTGTCTCTGTATCGAGTAC